>JAPLGR010000139.1 GCA_026390045.1 Chloroflexota bacterium
CCGTCAGCGCGGGTCCACATCCTGCCGTGCATCGCGGGCCACGTCGGCGCCGATCACGTGGCCGTGCTGCTGGCGGAGGCACCGCACCAGCAGGACAAACAGATGCTGGTGATCGACGTAGGCACCAATGCCGAGATGTCCCTGGGCGGCCGCGAGAAGGTGCTGTGCGCCTCGAGTCCGACAGGCCCGGCATTCGAGGGCGCGCAGATCACGCATGGCCAGCGCGCCGCTTCGGGAGCCATTGAGCGTGTGCGCATCGACCCCGATAGCCTGCAACCTCGCTACCGGGTGATCGGACACGACGAGTGGATCGATGGCGATTCGGCCGCTGAACTTCCGGCGTCGGCCAGGGCCACAGGTATCTGCGGCAGTGGGATCATCGAGATAGTGGCGGAGCTATTCCTGGCAGGTGTGCTGCGGCCTGACGGCCGCTTCGATGAGACGGCCGCTGAGCGCTCGTCGAGAGTGCGCTTTCCGGGCCGTTCTGGGGAGTACTTGCTGGTGGACGCCGCACACTCAGCTGGAGGCGCAGCGATCATCGTGACGCAAAGCGACGTGCGCGCCATTCAGCTGGCCAAGGCGGCGCTGTACGCCGGGGTCAAGCTGCTGATGCAGCACCAGGGGATCTCGAGGGTAGATGGCATCCGGCTGGCGGGTGCATTCGGTTCCTACATCGACCCGCTCCACGCGATGGTCTTGGGGATGATCCCCGACTGCCCGTTGGAGGATGTGCAGGCGGTCGGCAACGCGGCCGGCGATGGCGCCAGGATCGCGCTGTTGAACCTCGGGCAGCGCGCTGAGGCGGCGCGGATTTCCCACTGGGTTCAACACATTCAGACGGCTACCGAGCCAAGCTTCCAGGACGAATTCATGGGAGCGATCGCGCTACCCCACGCAACCGACAAGTTCACGCACCTGGAGGAAATCCTCTCCAGCAGACCATCGGACAGCCGGCCGCGGAGGGCAGCCCCAGCCCGCGGCAAGCATCATTCGAAACCCAACTGAGGGAGACCATGAGCGACGAACTGGATCTAACCAAGCTGGAAACGCCCGAACTGATGGATCAGATGAAGGATGACCTGTATGACGGCCTGGCCGACCAGGTTGTCGCCGGGGTCAACGAACTACTGCGGCGGAACGTGACGCCATGTGACGTGCTGACCAAGGTGCTCGTGGCCGGGATGGACATCGTCGGGGTGGACTTCCGCGACGGCGTGCTCTTCGTACCCGAGGTGCTGATTGCCGCCAAGTCGATGAAGGCCGGCATGGACATCTTGCGCCCCAAGCTGGCTGAGACCGGTGCGCCTCAGATTGGCACGATGGTGATCGGCACGGTCAAGGGTGACATCCACGACATCGGCAAGAACCTGGTGGGGATGATGATGGAGGGCGCCGGGTTCAAGGTGGTCAACCTGGGAATCAACATGGACGCCGATGCATTCCTGGCTGCGGTCCGTGAGCATAAGCCGGCTATCCTGGGCCTGAGTGCGCTGCTGACCACGACCATGCCGTACATGGGCGTCGTGATCAAGGCCCTGGCGGAAGCCGGGCTGCGCAAGGATCTGATCGTGTTGGTCGGCGGTGCGCCGCTCAATGCCGCCTTTGCCGAGGAGATCGAGGCCGATGCCTACTGCCGCGATGCGGCCATCGCCGTCGAGACGGCCAAGAAGCTGATCTCCATTCGGCGCAGCTAGACGAAAGGGGTGCCCGATGGGAGCCTGGGAGAAGCTGCTCGGCCAGCCAGGCTTGATCCTGGCGGATGGGGGAATGGGGACGATGCTGATGGAGCTCCGGCTCCAGTTCGGCGCATCGCCCGAGCTTTGGAACGTAGAGCACCCGGATCGGGTGGGGAAGGTGCACCGCGGCTACCTGCAGGCCGGGTCGCGCATCATCCTGACCAATACCTTTGGCTGCAATCGCCTGCGGCTGGGCCTGCATGGCCTGCAGGATCGCGTCGTTGAGCTGAACCGCGCGGCTGCTGGCTTGGTGCGCAAAGAGGTGGAGGCGGCCGGCGGCCGGGCGTTGGTGGCCGGGGACATCGGTCCGAGTGGGGGAATCCTCGCGCCGCTGGGCGAGTTGGAGCCGGCGCAGGCAGTGGAGGCATTTGCCGAGCAGGCCGGTGGATTGATCGACGGCCGCGTGGATGTGATCTGGATCGAGACGCTCTCCAGCCTGGAGGAGATGCAGGCGGCGGTGGACGGAGCGCGGCGCGCGTCGAAGGACATTCCGATTGTCGCCACGATGACCTTTGACACGCGCGGCCGGACGATGATGGGCGTCACGCCTGCGCAGGCCGTGCGGGAGCTCTCGACGTGGGGGCTGGCGGCGCTCGGTGCCAACTGCGGCAATGGCCCGGATGAGATCGTGACGGTGATTCAGAAGATGCGTGCTGCCGCGCCGCAGGCCACGCTGGTAGCCAAGGCGAACGCCGGCGTGCCGAAGCTTGAGAATGGTCGTGCCGTGTACGGCGCAGGACCAGAGGAAATGGCGGCCTATGCGACCGCGGTGGCGGATAGTGGGGCCCGCATCATCGGTGCGTGTTGCGGCAGCACACCCCGGCACTTGGAAGCGATGGCCGGCGCGCTGAAGGGCAGGCTGGCAGTCTGACCTGTTCCATCGTGGAAGGCATCTTCAACCCTGACGGAATCGAGGAGTGTACAAGCTAATGGATACCATCTTGACCTCGCCAACGAAGGAAGTGCACATTGGGCCCGATCATCCCTTTGTCATCATTGGCGAGCGAATCAACCCCACCGGCCGCTCGAAGCTGGCGGCCGAGATGGCAGCCGGCAACTACGAGCGCGTGCGCGCCGACGCGATCGCGCAGGCGCAGGCCGGTGCGCAGGTGCTGGACGTCAACGCCGGAATTCCGATGGCGGATGAACCGGCGATCATGGCGGAGGCCATCCGGCTTGTGCAGTCGGTGACGGACCTGCCGATCAGCATCGACTCGTCGGTCATTAAGGCTCTCGAATCCGGGCTGGCGGCAGTGAAAGGCAAGGCGCTGATCAACTCGGTGACAGGTGAGGAGGAACGGTTGGAGGCGGTGCTGCCGCTGGCCAAGCGCTACGGCGCGGCGGTCATCGGGATCTCCAATGATGAAAGTGGGATCTCCCAGGACCCGGATGTGCGCTTCGCGGTGGCGAAGAAGATCGTCGAGCGGGCCGAGAAGGTCGGCATTCCCCGAGAGAACGTGCTGATTGATCCGCTGGTCCTGCCGGTGGGGGCAGTGGGCAACGCCGGGCCAGCGGTCTTCCGGCTGTTGCGGCGAGTGCGCGAGGAACTGGGTGTCAACACGGTGTGCGGCGCCTCGAACGTTTCGTTTGGATTGCCGGACCGCGTGACGCTGAACGGTGCGTTCCTGACGATGGCAATCGCCAATGGGCTGACCAGCGCCATCACCAACCCGCTCGAGGACAGCATCCGCAAGCTGATCCTGGCGGCGAACGTCATGATGGGGCATGACGAAAATTGCATGCGCTGGCTGAAGTCCGCCCGGGAGGCGGCCAGGGCCGCGGGCGGCGCCGATGCCGAGCGGGCTGCACGGCGCGAGCGGCGGGGTGGGATCGCCGGATAGGCGCAGAGAAGAAAGGCATCGCGTTCCGCAGAGAACAGAACCGCCCGGCCATCAGGCCGGGCGGTAGTACGTCCTGGGAGGATCATCGCTCAGTCTGCCCGGCGTGCGTCCTCCAGCCAGCGCTGGAAATCAGCGGACGCCAGGATGCCTTCGGCACGTTCCCAACGCCCCGTGGCATAGCTCCAGAAGTCATAGTCGAGCTTGGATACCTTGGCCTGGATCGAGCCCCACAGTGTCCAGCCAATATCCGACATCAAGGCGTAAAGCCGCATGCGCGCCAGGAGGTGTCGGGCTGGCTGCCCGAAGTAGGCCTGGCACAACTCGGCGTAGCGCGGCTCGTCGTACTGCAGCTCCTGGCAGGTATTGCCTAGCTCGAAGCATGGGTCGTTATTGCCGCTGTATTCGAAGTCGATCAGGCGCAGGATCTCTCCGTCGTCGATGTAGTTCTCGGCCAGCAGGTCATTGTTGCACGGGACGGTCGGCAGCGGGTGCGCGCTGACCGCCTGCTCGATGCGTGCCACGGTAGGTAGCCGGGCATTGTAGGTATCGGGAATACGGACGTCGTGCTCTTTGACCATCTGCCGGTAGAACTCGATCAGCCGGAACATGTTGAAATCTTTCAGGAAGCGCGGCCCGGCGTGGAGCTTGCGCAGCGAAGCGGCAATGCGCGACGGCATGCCGGGCGCCTTGAGGCTCTCATTCGACATCGTCTTGCCGGGAATGAACTCGAGGACCATGACGTCATGATCCGGCAGGTAGTGGACCACCCGTGGCCCGACACCCGCCTCGGCCGCCGCCCGCGTGTTGTGGTACTCGTTCTTACGATCCACGGCGAGAAGCTCGGTGCCGGCGCCCGGGATGCGGACGAAGTACGGCGTGCCGTCGACCTCGACGCGAAAGTTCGTGTTGGTCAGGCC
>JAPLGR010000400.1 GCA_026390045.1 Chloroflexota bacterium
GAGCACGACCACTGCCATGACGGCGATCAAGGCCCAGCCCAACCGGGAGCCGGTGCGAGGCGGCACCTGAACCTTGCCCACCGCAGCACGGCGCGGCGCGGGGATCACCTGCGTCGCCTGGCCCTCTGCTTCTCCTCCGCCTGCCAGAGCTGTCTGATAGGCGGCGTTGAGCGCTGCCACGTTCGGGAAACGGTCCTCCCGATCCTTGGCCAGCGCCTTGGAGATCACGCGTTCGAGCGCCGACGAGACATCCTTGTTGAAGCGCCGGATCGGGGGCAGCGGCTCCTGGATGTGCATCAGGACGGTGCTCATCGGGTTCTCGCCTTCGAATGGCAGCCGTCCGGCGGCGATCTGGTACAGGATGACGCCCAGTGCATACTGATCGGAGCGTGCGTCAATGATCTGCCCGCGTCCCTGCTCGGGCGAAACATAGGCCGGCGTGCCCATCAGCATCGATCCGGTCAGCGAATGCGATCCTTCGACCAGGCGCGCCAGGCCGAAATCGGTCAGCAGCGCGTTCCCCGTGCGGTTGATCATCACGTTGGCGGGCTTGATGTCGCGGTGGATCACGCCCTGGTCATGCGCGAACTGCAGCGCATCGGAGACCTGGCTGACCCAGCGGGACAGATCCTGCATGGAGACTTTCTGCTGGATCAGGCGGTCGTGGAGCGTGTCCCCCACGACCAGCGGCATGACCAGGTAGACGACGCCCTTGCACTCGCCGTAGTCGGTGACGGGGACAATGTTCGGGTGGCGCAGGCGGAAGAGCAGGCTGGCTTCACGGCGGAAGCGTCGCACGAAGCGCTTGTCGGAGGAGATGGTCGGCGACAGAGCCTTGAGCGCCACTTCCTGCTGCGTGCGGGTGTCGATGGCGCGGTAGACGGTCGACATTCCGCCCTGGCCGATCTGATCGACCAGGCGGTACGAGTCGAGCGTCGTCCCTACCAGTCCCGGCATGCCGCGCGTCTCCGCCCGCAAGCAGGATGGCCTGACTCTATCACGGAAGGCGGACGTCCCCGAGGAGGAGGAAGGTCAGGCCCTAGGGGAGAGTGAACTCCTCAACTAGCTGGCCGTTGACAAACACAACAAACGAGCCATGCTCGAAGGCGCCGATCGGGATGGGTTCCGAATACTCTGCTACCACCTGGATGCAGGCCGCATCGGTGGTTTGATCGGCATACAGAGCGAGCTCGATCCTTCCCTGGTCGTCGCCTGGCTTCACATACCAGCCAAGGCGCGAGCACGGATTGGGGAGCTCGCCTTGTACGATGAGGCGCACCTGCACTGGGAAGCTTTCCAGTAGAACGATGTCGGTTACGGCCGGCGTGACTTCGGTGCGCACGACGCCGGGCTCGGGAGATGGCGCCAAGTCGGCCGGGCCGGGCTGCCCACTGCAACCGGCAGCAACGAGGGTCAGGACGAACCCAAGCACCATCCACCGTTTCTCGTTCCTCATCCAACACCTCCTACCAGGACACACACGCTTCCATTGTAAGTCCTGATGGCCCTGCTCAGCGTGCCCTCCATCGCGGGCTCTGGCTTCCCAAGGCGCGCCCGGCTGGCTATCATTCCGGCGGAACCCATGATCACGCGCCTGCCCGGGTGCCCGCACATGGCCCGGGCCCTTCGCGGCAATTACGTCTTCGAGGTGAGCATTGAGTACGGCCTTGCCATCCACGCGGCGTCACGAGTTTCTGGCCGGAGCGCGCGATCAGCTACCGCTGCTGCTCGGCGTCGTCCCCTTTGGCCTGATCTTCGGCGCGCTCACCATCTCCGCCGGCATCCCGGCGCACGACGCGCAGGCTTTCTCGGTCTTCATCTTCGCCGGCAGCGCGCAGTTCGTCGCCATCGGGCTGGTCGCCGGGCAGACGCCTGCGCTGCTGATCATCGCCACGATCCTGGTCGTCAACCTGCGCCACATACTGTACAGCGCGTCGCTTGGGCCGCACGTCCAGCATCTGCCGCTGCGCTGGAAAGTGCCGCTGGCGTGGTTGCTCACCGACGAGGCCTTTGCCACGGCCTCGCTCCGCTACCGGCGAGAGGGAAGGCAGGACGCACACTGGTACTTCCTGGGCACCGGGCTCAC
>JAPLGR010000462.1 GCA_026390045.1 Chloroflexota bacterium
GTCCACACCGCCTTGAGCAACAGCTTCTGGTTGGCTCAGGGACTGTGCACCCTCACCGAGTACTACCACCACCTAATGCACATTCCTCGACGAACCGCCGGATGCGGACCCGCATGTCCGGTGGTGTGAGAGGGAGGATGGATAACCCATCCTCCCTACTCGATCGCACACTCCATTCCCTCCAACCTGCACCCACGTGCCGCTTCGGAAGCAGGCCACGCGAGCGGATGCAGGCGCAGGAGGAGATCGAGGCCAGAAACGCAAGGGGCCGGTGCATGCAAGCCGCCGGCCCCTTGTTCATAGACACTTATTGATAGGCCTGCGGCTTCCAGACCTCCCACCCACTGCCCACCAGGTCCGATCCGGGCTTGAGCGTGACCCGCCCCGGCTGCCAGCTGGGCGGGACCACCTCGCCCGTCTTCACCACTTGCTGGAATGCCTTCACCTGCCGCAGCAGCTCGTCGGGATTGCGGACTTGGCCGGGCGTCGCATGCCGCTCGCACGCGCTGATAGAGATTGAGAGCCTCGGCGATTTCCTGACAGGCGGCCGTGGTAGCCTGACAGCCGGCTCGGGCGACCATCATGGCCAGCCTGTCAGCCGGGGCAGGGTAGCCCCCGTCGGCTGACGAAAGCGACCGATCACCGGCGTAGAATCACGGAGGAAGGCGTGAGGCCAATCGCAGGTAAGAGGATGTCGGCGACTTCCCGCCCGGCAGTGGTGGACGATCGCGACGGGCCGCCGGTCAGCAACGGCCCCGACCGGTGCGTGCAGGCATGGCACGCCTGGGCCGGCTGCGGCGACGGCGGACAGGTTCACCTGATCATCGATCCGCCGGCGCGACAGGTCTGGCTGTGGCCGGCTGACGAGTCCAACTACACACCGAGGAGCGTGCCATGACGACACCGAACCCTGAGCTGGCTGAAGGCAGCAAGCCGACACCGCGCGACACATTCCTGCATCCACTGTGGCTCACGCTGACCGCGCTGGCCCTCGGCCTGATCGTCGAGATCCTGTTCTACGGCCGGCCCCTGGGCGTCTCCTTCCCGATCTGGGCGGTCACTGTGTGCATCGCCGCGCTGGGCATGGCGTGGACCGAATCGCGGCGCCCGGCGCGGGGGAGCGCCTGGCTGATCGCACCGATCCTGATCTTTGCAGCCCTGGCCTTCGTTCGCCTCGAGCCGCTCACCCTCTTCCTCAACGTCGTTGCGGTCCTGTGCCTATTTGCCCTCTGGGTGCGCACGTTCCGCACCGGCCGGGTGACGGACTTCGGTTGGATCGACTTCGCCGTTGCCGTGCTGTGGGTTCCGGTGGAGGCGATCATTCGGCCGTGGCCAGTCTTGAGCAAGGCCAACCGAGAGGCCTTCGGCGACCGTGCGACGAACAGCCGCCTGCTGGCCGTCCTACGCGGCCTGCTCCTGGCGCTGCCGATCGTCGTCGTGCTGGCACTGCTGCTCACCGCCGCAGATGTGATCTTCGCTGACGTCCTGCGCAAGGCCTTCGAGTGGCTGGACCTCGAGTGGCTGGCGGATTTCGCCTGGCGCATAGTGGTCGTGTTGGCCAGCGCCGTATTCTTCCTGGGCGCGCTGGTCGCTGCGCTGCGCGATCCAGGCGAGCGCAAGCTGGCCGGCCAGGATAAGCCGCTATTGGCACCGTTCCTCGGGTTCACCGAATCGACCGTCGTCCTGATCGGGGTGGACTTGCTGTTCGCGCTGTTCGTCTTCATCCAGTTGCGTTACCTGTTTGGCGGGCAGGCCAACATCACGGCAGCCGGGTACACCTACGCCGAATACGCCCGGCGCGGTTTCGGTGAGCTCGTGGCCGTGGCATTCCTGACGCTGGGGCTGGTCCTGGCGCTCGCCACCTTCAGCCGCCGGGAGACCGCCGGGCAAAGGAAGGCCTTCAACGCCCTCAGCGCGGTGATGGTTGTTCTCGTGGGCGTCATCCTGGTCTCGGCCTTCCAGCGGCTGCTGTTGTACGAGCAGGCCTACGGGTTCACCCGCCTGCGTGCTTACACTCACGTAGCCATCCTGTGGATGGGTGTGGCGTTTGTGCTGTTCCTCGTGATGCTCTTCGCCGGCAACCTGCGCGCCTTCGCGCCGGCGGCGGTTGGCGTCGCGCTAGGTTTTGCCCTGACGCTCAACCTGCTCAACGTCGACGACTTCATCGTGCGGCGCAACGCGGAACGCGCTCAGGCCGGGAGTGAGCTCGACCTCGACTACCTCACGAACCTGAGCGAGGATGCTGTGCCGGCGCTTGCCTCTCTTGCGGCCGAGACCTCGCCCGGGGTACGAGACGAGGTTCTGCCGCGGCTGGCCTGCCAGCAGGCCGCGCTCGATCAGCGCGCGAGCGAGGGCTGGCCATCGACGCATCTGGCCGTCCTGCGAGCACGATCGGCGCTTGAGCCATGGAGGGAAATCCTCTCCGCGTACATGTCGACGCCGAGGGTCCCCGCTACAACTGGATGGTGGAGGACGCCAGCGGAGAGATGCTGGGCTGCTTCTACCCGACGTACGACTGAGGCGGGTGCCCGAAGCGCTGCGGGGTGTGGCTTCTTGGCAACTGGCGCCTAGCCGCCAGTTGCTGTTTTCTATCCGCGAGAGCGCGGCTCCGCGACGATCCAGACCGTCGCATCCTGGCGGTGGATGCTGACTGCTGCGCCCAGCGCGCGGAAGGACGCGGCGATCTCCTTGGCGCGGCGGAAGCGGCTGCGCATCAGCGCCACCCGCTCAAACAGGGCGATCCCCCAAACGAGGACGTGCTCAATGTCTGGTTCCTCGATCACCACGCGGCCTCCCGGGGCACACACACGCACCAGCTCGGCCAGGCTGCGGTCCTGGTCCTGCAGGTGGTGGTACGCGTCAACGATGATCACGCGCTCGAACGCGCCACTCGGGAAGGGAAGCAGCTCGGCATGCGCCGCGGTGACGTGCAGCCCCGGCTTGACCCGGGCATGGGAGAGCATCTTGAGCGACTCGTCGGCCACGACGACCTGCCCGGCCGATCCGACGAGGGTTCGGGCGACGCGGCCCGTGCCTCCGCCGGCGTCCAGCAGCCGGCCGCGAATGGGCAGGCAGACAAGCTGCGCCAGCCGGACGGTATCGGGCACCCTGAATAGCCGGTCGTAGAGCGGCGCCAGCAGACCGAAGTGATCAAGCCAGGGCATTGGCCCTCCGGGGGCAGAGCACGCCTGAGCGTCTCTGGGAGCCATCGTCCGCGCCTTCAGCAGAATGCGCGCGACCCTGATATCCTACCAAAGGCGGCCAGTAGGGCATGGGTGGGATGCGGTCCCTCCTATCGATCCGGCCATAATCGTCGGTGACCGCTGGGCCATAGGACGGAGGGGCAAGTGCTGAGATGTGGCCGCCGTGCCTTCCTCCTGCCCTTCGTCAGACATGCGGTCTATAGCATGACATCTCGTCGATCCAGCCACTGGCACTCCGAGGGATCTCGATGAGCAAACAGATCTTCGACGCCATGACGCAGAGCATCGTAGATGGAGAGCCCGATGAGGCCGCGGCACTGGCCAGGCGGGCTGTCGCCGAGGGGATCGACCCACTGGAGGCCATCAATCAGGGCTTCGTGATTGGGGTCAACAAGGTGGGCGCGGCGTTCGGCTGCGGAGATGCGTTCCTGCCCGACTTGGTGTTGGCCGGCGAAGCGATGAA
>JAPLGR010000295.1 GCA_026390045.1 Chloroflexota bacterium
CCAGCCCTTCGGCGACTCGCTTCGATTCAACCCTCACTTCCACGCTCTCATCCTTGAGGGTGGGTTCGACTCCTGCGGGCAATTCTACTACCTGCCCATCCACGATACGGCGCACCTGGCCCAGTGCCTGCGCCAGCGCACGGTCGGACTATTCCTCAAACTTGACCTGATCACGCGGCAATTCGCCGAGACGCTGCTGTGCTGGAAGCACTCGGGGTTCTCAGTCGACAACTCGGTGCGTCTGGATGGCGGCGACCACAAAGCCAGACAGGCCCTTGCCCAGTACATCGCCCGGGCCCCCCTTTCCCTACAGAAGCTGACCTACGACCGTTCCGGTGGCAAGGTTCTCTACCACACCGCCTACAAGGAATACCCGACACACTACCCACATCCAAGGTTTTCCACCCAGCGTTCGTATCGTCCGTGAGAAGCACCCGCTCGAGGGTCGGATACTGGATGTGCTCGGCCACATGTACCGGCGAAGCGGATTGCAGCTCATCCTTTGCTTGCCGGAAGGGGGCACCGCCTCCGTGCCGGCGACATGGACGGACTTGGAGGGTTCAGCCGCCGAGGTACTGAACGGACAGCACCGACGCCGCGGCCTCGGATCCACGGAAGACTTGCTGCACACCCGCACCGTTGTGGATGCTCTTCTTCGTCCTCTGCTCAGCGAGCATCGCTGTCCAGGGGCCGAGGAGGGATCCGATGCAGCTGGAGCTTCTGCCCTTGCTCCCCCAGGCGCCCGAGAAACCACGGCTCTGGGAACGTCTGAGTCCCGAGCATCGGGCGATGCTCATCGCCGTGCTCGCCCGCCTGATGCGGAAGGCCGTCCATGGAGAGCCGAGGAGGGACACCGATGAGCGATAAAGTCAGCGCCAATCACCTCCGGCGGATGGCATACGTCTACATCCGCCAGTCAACTCTCAAACAGATAGAGCGCAACCGCGAATCCACCGCGCGGCAGTACCGGCTCGTCGAGCGGGCAGTGGGGCTGGGGTGGACGGCCGATCGCGTGCACACGATCGACGACGACCAGGGACTCTCTGGTTCGGGCACGGCGCAGCGCAAGGGCTTCGAGCTCATGGCCTCCGAGGTCGCCCTTGGCCGCGTGGGACTCATCCTCGCCATCGAAGTCTCCCGTCTGGCTCGGAACAACTCTGACTGGTACCGGTTGCTGGATTTCTGCGGCATGAGCGACACCCTCATCGGTGACGAAGACGGCTTGTACCATCCCGGTCTGTACAACGATCGGCTGCTGTTGGGTCTCAAGGGCACGATGTCCGAGGCGGAGTTGCACGTCATCCGAGCGCGCCTGAACGGAGGGATCTGGAACAAAGCGGCGCGGGGACAACTGCGCCGTGCCCTGCCCATCGGCTTCGTCTGGGGTGAGGCGGAAGGACAGGTCCTGCTCGATCCCGATGAAGCCGTCCGGGGGGCCGTCCGCGCGATCTTCCAGAGGTTCGCCGATACAGGTTCCATCAGCCAGGTGTTGATCTGGATGTGCGCCAAGAGGCTGCTGCTGCCCAATCGCCGTTTCCTGGGCTCGGAGTTGCGATGGATCCCCCCGAGCTACCACGCGGTCCGAAGCATACTGGACAATCCCATCTATGCCGGAGTATATCGCTACGGCAGGACGCGCCAGGAGCGGTCCATCGACCACAGTGGTCGACTGGCGATCCGCAAACGAGTCCTTCCCCCTTCGGAATGGCAGGTGGTGATCGCCGATCACCACGAAGGGTACATCGACGCGGAGACCTACGAGATGAACCGCCGGCGCATCAGCGCCAACGCACGGGTCGAGCGCGAGCGGGCCGCAGGCGCCCTCCGCGAGGGAGCGGCGCTGCTGCAGGGGCTGGCCAGCTGTGGACGGTGCGGTCGGAAGCTGAAGGTGGTCTACCAGGGACCGAGCGGTTCGCCGGCCTACGAGTGCCGCCGCACCGTCGTGGTCGACGGAGCCGCTCAGGTCTGCCTGCGCGTTGGAGGGCTGAGGATCGACCGGGCGGTGGCCGACGCGTTTCTAGATGCGATCACCCCCGCCGGTATCGATGCTGCCCTGGCGGCCGAATCCGAGGCGGAGGCCGATCGGGAAGCGGTGATCGGGCAGCTGGCCCTGCAGGTCGAACGCGCTCAGTACGAGGCGGATCGAGCAGAGCGGCGCTACCGCAGCGTGGAGCCGGAGAACCGCCTTGTGGCACGAACCCTCGAACAGGAGTGGGAGAAACGGCTCGCGGAGCTGAGCCAGGCAAAGGGTCAGCTGGAGGAGGGTCGCCGACTGCGTGCGCGTGCGCTCTCGGAGGCCGAACGTTCCCAGCTGCACCGTCTCGGCACCGATCTCCGCTCAGTGTGGTCGGCTTCTACGACGAGCGATCGCGACCGCAAGGAGCTGCTGCGCACCCTTCTGGAGGAAGTCTCGATCGACATCAAGCGCGGTGAGAGCACGGCAGGGCTGACGATGCGCTGGAGGGGCGGGGCGATCACGGAGCTCGACGT
>JAPLGR010000512.1 GCA_026390045.1 Chloroflexota bacterium
CGGGTCAACAACGATGTCCTCCTGGAACTGGCCGCCGCAGCATTCTTCTGGATCGTCGTGCGTACGCTTCATCATGGGCTCGCCCTCCAACGCTCGATCGCCCTGGGGTTGGTCCTCGGGGCCGGGCTTCTCACCAAGACCTCCATGGCGGTCGTGGCCCTCTCCCTGCCCGTTCTCTTCTGGATCCGGCGGCATGATGGCCGTTGGGCGACGAATGCGCTCGCATGCCTGATCCCCACCGCGGCTCTGTCGGCACCCTGGATCGTCCGCAACCTGCGCCTGTACGGGGAGTGGTCTGGGTTCGCTGGCTTCAGCGACCTACCTAGCTTCCCAGCGCCCTCCTGCAGCCTTTCCGCCGCGCTCTCGGCCGTGGGGAGCCTCTTCGGCAACTTCTGGGTGGTGTGGTGGCAAGGGTCCCTAGCCGGGAGCGCTCCGGGCCTGGCCCTGGCTCGCCTGCTGCTGCTCGGCTTGTGCATCCTGGCCATGATCGGCCTGTGGCGCGCAAGGGGCCGTCGCTCTGGAGCGTGGGATCAATGGCCGGCGTCCACCATCGTCATAGGACTGGCACTAGTCTTCACTTGCGGGCTGGCCGTCCTGTACGCCTATTTCGACGGCCAAGTACCGGTGATCCAGGGAAGGTTCTTCCTGCCGGTGACCGCACCCATCGTGCTTGGGCTGAGCTATGGGCTCTGGCACGCACCTCTTCGTCGCATATCCCTGGCCCTGCTGCTGCTCTTGCTCCTCACCCTCGACCTGGCTGACTTTCTCGGCAACTTGCTCCCCTGGTTCTACCTGACCAGCCAGTTCTACCAAGCCGGCCAACCGCTGGTGCTCCCGCCCCTCACCGTCGGACAGGCATGGGCGGTGGCCTGGCCCGCCCTCCTGGCGGACAAGCCCGCTTCTCTCCGCCCCTGGCTTTGGGCTCTGCCCCTCCTCGAAATCACTACCCTTGCGGGATGCGCATGGGCGATGCGCAGGCTAGCACCGCAGCACGTGCCGACCGAAATCTCCACCGGTCCGGAGGCTGCCGGATGACACCTGCGGTCATCTCCTTGGCGCCGGCCTTCAAGGTCCTCGTCTTGCTGGCACTGTGCTTTGCGCCGGGCTACGCGCTGCTGCTTCCCTTCCGCCGATCGCTGCCCAGCGATTGGTCCCTCGTCCTGTGCTTGTCCGCTGGCCTTTCGCTGGCCAGCGCGCCGCTCCTGCTGTACCTTGCCACCAGCCTTGGCTTTGCGCTCAGCACGACGTTCCTGGCGGCCTGCCTTGTTCTGACCTCGGCTTTGGCCGTCGCCGACAGCTTGCTGCGGTTCACCCGTTGGCTGAAGGACTCCGGGCATCGTTTCGATCTCGCGCTTGTGCTGCTTGGCCTGATCTTCGTTGCCACCCTGGCAGCCCGCATGGCCGCCGTCCGAGGATTGGCCTTCCCCCTGTGGACCGATTCACTGCACCACACGCTGATCACACAGATCATCTCCGAAACCGGGAGACTCCCAGCCAGCTACCGCCCCTACGCGCCGATTGACAGCTTCACCTACCACTTTGGCTTCCACACCCTCGCGGCCTGGTATCACCTGCTGACGGGCACCCCCGTGCCGCGCAGCGTGGTCGTCGTTGGCCAGGCGGTCAATGCCTTGGCGGTCCTGACGACCTACGCCCTAGCCTTGCGCCTGACAGGCCGACGCAGCGGAGCATTGGCTGCCGCCTTGATCGTCGGCCTGCTCTCACAAATGCCGGCTCAGTTTGTCAACTGGAGCCGCTATCCGCAGCTGGAGGGCCAGGTCGTTCTTCCCGTCGTCATCCTGCTCACCATGGATAGCCTGGAGCGCGAGCGCCCGAATCGCCTGTGGCTCCTGGCGGGGCTAGCGGCGGCCGGCCTGTTCCTGACCCACAACCGCATCTTCCTGTTCTACGGCGCCTTCGCCGCCATCTACCTCGCCTCGCGCATGATTGCCGTCAGGAAGAACTGGCGCGCCCTGGCCCGGCAGGTGCTGCTCGCAGGCGCCATCGCCGGCGTCTTCCTCCTAGTCGACTCGCTTTGGCTAATCCGGTTCTTCGGGGGTTTCGGTGGCAGGGTGGCCAAGGTTGTCATCGATGGATATCAGCCCTCACAGGCGGGCGTCTACTTCGATTTCACACCGATTGACCTCTTCCGCTACGGGATGTGGCCCCCCGATTTGGCCCTGGCGGCCGGCGGCGCGGTCTTGGCGACCGTGCGGCGGAACTGGAAGCTGCACCTGCTCATCCTGTGGTTTCTGTCGCTGTTTGCAATGGCGAACGTCCACCGTCTCGGGATCTACCCTCTCTTCTCGAACCTGATCGTGAACATGTTCCTGTGCCTGCCCATCAGCATCCTGGCCGGCTACCTGGCCGGCGAATGTGCCCGGTGGGTCTATGCAGCCCTTCTTCATCATCGCCCTCGCCTGCGGCTTGCGGCTTTCTGGGCGAGCGGGGCGCTGGCTGTGTCTGCGGCGGCCGTCGGCGCCCTGTACACCATTGGCATCACAGCCCCGGACAATGTGTTTGTCCGCCCGGCGGACCTGCAGGCGATGGCCTGGATCCGCGAGAACACCCCCCCGCAGGCGCTTTTCCATAGCGAGACCCACTTCTGGACACCGGTCGTCTGCCATGGGCTGGACGCCGGCTACTGGATCCCGCTGCTTGCCGGCCGGCAAGCCACCGTGCCGATTCAGACGTACACCAGCGATGGAACACCAGCGCAGATCGACCTGATCAACCAGCGCGCCCGTGACCTGGTCGACGCCTCCTCAGCGCCGGAACTCGGCGAGCTGCTGGCGGACTATCGTGTGGACTACTACTACGTGGGCGCTCGGCGCTCCGATTTCGACCCGGGTCCATTCCTGAGCGACACAGCCCACTTCAGACTGGTCTACAACAAGGATGGGGTGTGGATCTTCGCCGTCATCCAGTCTGTCGGGTGAGGGTATCAGCAGCAGGTACACGGAATCACTTCGGGCGCTCTGAAGAGCGCCCGAAGCTGTCTTCCATGGTCATAGCCCCCCGTCAATTCTGAGGGAGGAGGTTCAACCTCTGCGGCGCTTGAGCACCCCCGCAGCGCCTAGCGCATATGCCAGGAAGGCCACCGCCAGCAATCCCCACAAGACTCGCTCCCACCACGCCACCGCCATCCCAAGCATCCCCACGCAGAAGAACGTCATCCCAAGGTCGATCGCCACGCGGTAGCCGGCCTCGGCCAGCACCTGTCGCATGGTCACATGTGAGACAGCTGCGTGGTAGTCGGCCATGCCAAGCGCTGAAAGGATCAGGGCCAGGCCGCCGATCCACAGCGATGAGAAGCCAACCAGGCCCCAGTCAATCAGATCCAGATTCTGCATCCTCAGATCCCGCACTCACACCGTCTCACGATCACAAACCCTAGGACTGCATCCGGCGCACGCGAACCTTGCTCAGCCTGCTGCCGATCCGCAGGTGAGGGCGAGCTGGCACAACCGGTCGAACCCTTGCGCAATCAGTGCCTCAATCTCCGCCGCCAACGCCTGGTAGACCTCCGGCGGTTGCCCGATCGGATCGGCCACATCGCCCCCCGATCCCGCTGCGACCGAGAAGAGCTGTACTTTCCGGGCCTCGCCCGGGAACTCAATCCGAAGAGCCTCCGCCTGCCCTGCCTCCATGGTCAGGATCAGATCATAGCGGGCGAGAAGCTCAGCCGACACGCAGCGAGCGCGATGCGAACCCAG
>JAPLGR010000286.1 GCA_026390045.1 Chloroflexota bacterium
AGCGCGGATGCCGCGCGGCCGCCAAGTTCACAAAGCGCGACAACATGGCGCCGTAGGAATACCCGACCGCCTGGGCGCAAAGCGCCATGCTCGCGTCGGGGGCGATGTCGGCATTCGGGTTGACGTCTAGCACATACGCTACGCCGCCCCGCAAGCGCAGGTCGATGCGCGTGTAGTCGGGCGAGCCCAGCGCCCGGTGTGCACCGATCGCAGCCCGCTCCAACAAGCGCCCTTCGATTCTGGTCAACAGTGGGGGCAATCGGAAGATGATCTGCTCGTAATGCTTTGATCCCGGGGTGAACTTGGCGTCGTAGGTGCACAGCCGATCACACACATCGTCGACCTTGGCATAGTCAAACTCACCCGGCGGCATCGCCACCACCTTCCGGTGTCCCCACACGGCCACGCGAAACTCGCGTCCGTCAATGAACTCCTCAACCAGCGCCGGCCCGTATTCGGCCAGCACACGCTCCAGCTGGTCACGCAACTGCGTGCGGTTCTTGACGACAGAACAGGAAGTAATCCCCATGCTGCTGTGTTCATAGGCCGCTTTGACGATTGCCGGGAAGCGGTCCCACTTGGCGCCCTCCACCTTCTCAAACACGCGGCCTTCCGGCACCGGGACCCGTCCTCGTACGAGAGCCTCTCGCGTCCGCGCCTTGTCGCAGCTCAGCTCCAGGACGCGCGACGACGCTCCGCTGAACGTGTAGCCCATCTCCTCAAGTTCCTTCGCCACCAGAGGCTCGGAGTGTTCCACACCCGGCAGCGCCTCACACCAGTTGAAGACCACATAGTCATCTGGCGAGTAGCGTCGGAGCAGCCGCCGAAGATTCGGCTGACGCACTACCACCGACGTCACCGAATGTCCGACTCCGCGAAGTGCCTTCGCCACTCCGAGTGCCTGCGTGCGCGCGTACTCGATATCTTCCTCGGGCCACTCTGGATCGATGTTGTGAACCAAGAGCACCGGAAGATCCGTTCGATCATCTGAAGTCATCACGACCCCTCATCCACGGTTCGCACGCATTCCATCGCGCGCGCAAACCCGAACGGCGCGCGCACGATACACGCCTCACGCGACACGCGCGCCACCCGCAGTTGCCTTCTCCCCCCTCTTCGCGCATCGATCATGTTCCCATTGATTCCGATCCTCTGCACATTGTGTCCAGTGGATCCCTCTTCGCCAGTGTATCGAACTCTACGAATTGCGCAAGGGTAAACAGCCACCAATTTGCAGACGCGCGCGCATGCCGCGCGGGCCCAGATTCGACCCGCGATGTGCCGCGCGCCGATCCGCGTGATGCACAACATCATCACTCACAGTTCTCCCGCTTCATCCGGCGGCAGTTCGCCTCCGGCCCACGCGAGTCTTCCGGCGCGTTGTACATCGCATGCACATCTCAAGACGTGGTCACCATCAGTCGGCTCTTCTCCGGCAGCGATACGTGGCTGGGATCGCGTCGCTCATCGCAGCCGACCCGGATCGTGCACGCCCCGCGCACGCGCATACCCTGCGCGCGGCCATCAACAACACTGTCTTGGAGGCCTACAATAGTGTCCAGCGTGACGGGTTGCCTCGGAGGCCTGACACGTGAAGCATCGCCGGCGATCCGTTCGCGATCTTGAGGGAGCGACTCTGCAATGACAAAGAAGAGCGTCGGCTACGTCAACATGCTCTGGACCTGCCCGCGATGCACCACGCGCAATCCGGGCCCGCAGAAGTACTGCAATGGCTGCGGGGCACCACAGCCCCCGGACGTCGCGTTCGAACAAGCTCCGGAAGAGAAGCTGCTGACCGATGCGGAGGAGATCGCGCGAGCGAAGGCCGGGCCGGATCTTCATTGCCCGTACTGCAACGGCCGAAATCCGGCTACCGCCAAGTTCTGCGGCGCGTGCGGAGGCGGTCTCGCCGGAGGGAAGGCACGCGAAGCCGGGAAGGTCGTCGGCGCATTCCGCTCATCCCCTGCAGCGCCTGTGGTGTGCGCCCGATGTGGGACGAGCAATCCTGCCGCTTCCCTCAAGTGCGCGCAATGTGGCGCCAGCCTCGCACCTGGCGTGACCGGAGGAGTACCGGCGGCAGCATCAGCCACGCCCACGGCCACGCGCTCTGCCCGGCGCGTACCTGTGATCCTGCTGATCGTCCTCGCTGCGCTGTGTGGATTGGCGGTCCTGGCCATCGTGCTCTTTGCCAGTCGCACCACTGAGACCATCGGCGTGGTCGACTCCGTCGACTGGGAGCGCAGTGTCGCGATCGAGGGTCTGCAGGCGGTTGAGCACGAGGGCTGGCAGGACGAGATTCCATCCGACGCCTCTGTGGGATCATGCCGGGAGGAGTACCGCTACACCTCTCAGCAGCCCGTCGCCAATTCAGTGGAAGTGTGCGGGACTCCGTATACCGTCGACACCGGCAGCGGATACGGAGAGGTCGTTCAGGACTGCGCGTATGAGGTCTATGACTACCAGTGTTCCTACACCGTCGAGGAATGGGCGGTGATCGACACCATCGTCTCGAGCGGCACGTATGGTTCGCCGGCGTGGCCCTCCATCTCGCTGGCCTCGAATGAGCGCCAGGGTGATGCCCGCGAGTCTTACTCCGTCGTCTTCGTCACCGATGACGGCCGCTACACGTACACCCCGGAAAGCGCGGCTGAGTTCTCCTACTTCCCCATCGGGAGTCAGTGGGTCCTCGAGCTGAGCGGATTCGGCTCAATCACCGGGGTCGAGCCGGCGCCGTAGGAACATGCTCAACGAGCGAGCCCTGTCGGCCGGGCAACTGAACCCCGGCCGACCCTCAGCGCGTGTGCGATTGGCTGGCATTCCCCGCGTGATCGCGTCTCGCCTCAGGTGAGAGGGTGCGATCCGCTTCTGTTTCCCTAGTACCGGACGAAGCTCGCGTCACGTGCAGCGGCAGACATGGCCCGCACGAAGTAGGATGCTGCCCGGAGCCGCTACCGTACCGGATTCCCCGGGCACGAAGGGCCGACGTGTGATCCAACGGCTGCAGTCAACATACCGTGAGTATCCCAGCCGGTTCTGGATCCTGGTGGGCGCGACGTTCATCGACTCCATCGGCCGCACCATCCTCAATCCCTTCTTCGCGTTGTACATCACCGACCGCTTCGGTGTCGGGATGACCGAAGCCGGAGTGCTGTTCTCGATCTTCGCCGTCTCAGGCTTCGCGGGCAACATGCTGGGCGGCGCGTTGACCGACCGCTTCGGACGCAAGGGCATGGTCCTGTTCGGCCTGGTGTTCAGCGCGCTCAGCAGCCTGACGATGGGGTTTGTCGGACGCCTGAGCACGTTCTATGTGCTGGCCGTTGTCGTCGGGCTGCTCGGCGACATCGCCGGGCCGGCACGCGGGGCGATGGTGGCGGACCTCCTGCCGGAGCACCAGCGGGCCGAGGGTTTCGGCGTGCTGCGGGTGGTGGGGAACCTGGCGTGGATCGTCGGGCCGACGATCGGGGGTTTGCTGGCATCGCGGTCTTACCTGCTGCTCTTCATCCTCGACGCGGTTGCCAGCCTGATCACGGCGGCGATCCTGTTCCGCATGCTTCCCGAGACCCGGCCGGAGGCGCGTAGCACGGCGCAGCGCGAGTCGGTTGGCAGGACCTTCGCCGGCTACTTCCGCGTGTCGGCCGACGGGACCTTCATGGCCTTCGTCCTGCTGACAGCGTTGATGAACCTGGTCTACCTCCAGATGTACTCGACGCTCTCCATCTTCCTGCGCGACTTCCACTCCATCTCAGCGCAAGGATACGGATTCCTGATGAGCGCCAACGCCGTTCTGGTCGTCCTCACCCAGTTCTGGCTGACGCGGCGAATCAGGCCCTACCCGCCGATGATCATGATGGCGGTCGGCACGGCGCTCTACATGGTCGGTTTCTCGGCCTACGGGTTCGCGTCCACCTATCCGGCGTTCCTCGTGGCGACGCTGATCATCACCGTGGGAGAGATGATCGAGATGCCGGTGTCCAACGCGCTCGTGGTGCGCCTGGCGCCGGCGGACATGCGCGGCCGCTACATCGCGATCTCCGGCCTCTCGTGGGATATCCCTTCCGCCATCGGGCCCCTGGCGGCCGGCCTGGTCCTGGACAACTACAACCCCAACCTGGTGTGGTATGCCGGCGGCGCGCTGGCGCTGGTCGCCGGCCTGGGATTCCTCGTCCTGCATTCGGCCGCGCGCGCCCGGCTCGCGGAGCCGCAGACGGCGCCCGAAGCCGCCGCCTAGCAGCGCCCATTGCCATTCCCAGCCGGGATCGACCTGATCCCGATCGCGCGCGACGCGTCCGACAGGTTCCCTCTCCGCGCCGGCCGTACTGGAGTCCCGCGGCTCGCACCCGGTCAGCCGGAACCATTACGCTTTGACACCAGGAGCCCGCCGATTGGCGGGCTCCTGGTGGATCTCTACGGGACGCCCACACGGCGGTTGAACGTCACGGAATGCTGATCGGAGCAGCATACGTCGGGCACTGGATCTTGACATCCTCCACGTCGCGCAGGAGACCGGCCCACAGCTGCGGCGCTTCGGTGTGGATCGGGATCAGCAAACGAGGACGGACGTCGCGCACGAGCTGCACCAGTTCCGCCTTGCCCGCATGACCCGAGGCATGGAAGCCGGAGACCGGACGTACCTGTGTCACCTCCCCGCGCGAGCCTCTCGCCGCCGGCTCCAAGCCGACCAGCTTTAGCCCCAGGTGCTCAGTCCAGTTCCACAGCCGGACGAGGTCCACCATCTGCTCGTCATCGTACGCCTGGCTGTTCGAGAACAAGTACACACCCCCGGGCCTTGCCCCAAGCAGCAGCTGCAGGTCCAGCATGTCGGCCACGTCGGTGAGCGAGAAGGCGAGCAGAACCTCGCCGGGATGCGCGGTCACGTCCCTCGGGCCGACGATGCTGCGCGCGTACCGATCGCGCACCAGCCGCTCCCACTTCTGTTCGGTGGCCTTGGGATCGTCGTAGATGCCGATGTGCGGGAAACTGAGCAGATCAGGGACTTCAGGATCGGCCAGCTGAATGGCCCGCAGCAGATAGGCATCCTTGGGTTGGAGCAGGAGCTTGCGCCCGGTATCGGCGGCAATGCGGGAGAACACCAGGAGTCGCTCAACATTCCGCGGAGCGAAGTCGGCAACAACGAGCTGACCAGCCGCGCCGCGCACGGCCTGCAG
>JAPLGR010000501.1 GCA_026390045.1 Chloroflexota bacterium
AGCCGTGCGCTGTTCATCAAGGTTTGTGCCCTCAGCGCGGCAGGGGCGCGCCGTTTCGGGCAAGCCGACCTCTTCGGATCGGACGCGGGCAGGCCAGCGGATGGGGAGCATGGAGCCATGGCGGCGTTTGCCAACTCTCACGCCGATGGCACGGACGCCCTCTTGGAGCACATCCCCGGCTGGATCGTGTTCCCCAATTTGACACGGGCGGATCTGCGGCCCTTGGAAGCACTAGCTTTTCTTCCGCGCGGCGTGACCTGGATGGCTAGGGAGGATCTGAGCGCGGGGCCACTTCAGACGAAGCTGCTCCGCGGCTTGAGCGGCCCGCTGTCGCCCGAGCAAGTTGACCGCCTGCGGGAGATCTTCACGCCCGAGGTAGTCATCCCGGCGGCTTTCACCGTGCGCAAGCAGATTGCCCGGAACACGGCGGCACAATCCACGCTGCAACTGATGGACTACGACCAGGAAAGGGTCCTGAAGAGCGATCTTGAGCTGACGTCTGAAGGGCGGGCAACCGTGGGCGACTTCGGTCTGCGCCTTGTCATTGGGGTTGCCGGGAGCGGCAAGTCACTCATCATCGTCTACCGGGCCATGCTTCTTCGGCAGCTGTATCCGGACAAACGCATCCTTGGACTGACTCACAACCGCCCCCTGACTCGCGATCTGCAGGCGCGCTTTCGGGCCCTGTCTCCGGACACCAGGCCGGTGGAATGGAAGAACTTCAACCAGTGGTGCAAGATGCTGTGGCCGCAGAAGGAGGCGTGGCGGGACCCCGTTGCGCAATCCTCTCGCGAACGGATCGTGGGACGGGTGTGGCACGAGAGATTGAGTGATTCAGCAATCTCGGAGCGCATGCTGCTGGAGGAGATCGACTGGATCAAGGACCGGCTGATCTTCTCGATGAGCGACTATGCACGCGCCGAGCGAGTGGGCCGAGGGTTTGCCCTGAATGAAGCGCAGCGTCAGCGTGTCTACGAGGCGTTCAGGGCCTACCAGGCCGAACTCAAGTCGAGGGACCGGGTCGATTGGGGGGACGTGCCGAGGATGGTGTGGCGATGGGTGCAGGACGGTCGGATCCGCCTGCCGCAGTATGATGCCATCCTGGTGGACGAGGCCCAGTTCTTCGCCCCGATCTGGTTCGAGCTGATCAAGCGAGCGGTCCGCCCGGGCACGGGGCACTTGTTCCTGGTGGCTGACCCGACCCAGGGCTTTCTCCGGCGGCGCCAGTCGTGGCTGGCGAGTGGTCTCGACGTTCGCGGGCGAGTGCACCAACTGAGGAAGAGCTATCGCACCACGCGTGAGATCCTGGACTTCGCCACGCTCCTCTACCGAGCGCGTCTGACGGAGGAGGATGAGGACGTCGTTCTGCCGGACCTGCTGGACATGCCACATGGGGCAGTCCCGGAGATCATCCCGCTGACGAGCGAACAGGACGAGGTCACACGCGTGGTCAACGAGGTTACGCAGTTGGTGGGCCAGGGCATCCCGCGTCGGCATATCCTGGTTATCCACACGGACTGGAGGGGCGTCGAACGTCTCCTCGAAAGGCTTGAGAAGCAGTTGGGGCAAGGGGCAGCCACAGATGCGAAGAAGGCCGACCCGGGTGATTCGGTCCGGGTATGCACACTCAACGCGGTCACCGGACTGGAGAGCCCGATCGTCTTCCTGGCTGGTGTGCGGGCGTTGTTCGAGCAGGAACAGAGTGTGCGCCTCTCGGATGCGGAGCGCGCCGACCTCGTACGCGACAACACGCGCAGACTGTACATGGCAATCACGCGGGCGGGGCAGCGGCTGATGCTAACCTACGTCGGCGAGCTGCCCGAGCCACTCCGGCAGGTAGGGGCCGCCGGACATAGCCGGCAGTGAAGGGGCTCGCGGAGGTGTGCTGCATGGACGTCTTGCGTGTGCGGTGATCTGCCCGGCGGAGAGCAAGGGGGTGGCGAGCACGATGGCAAGGACAGTTGACGGTGGGGTGGAAGGCGAGTCCAGCAGCTGATGAGCGAGCTACTCAAGCATGTGGTCATCTACACGGATGGGGCGGCTGAACCCAATCCTGGTCCTGGTGGCTACGGCGCCGTGCTGATGCATGAAAATCGGCGCAAGGAGCTATCGGGCATGTTTCGTTTGACGACGAACAACCGCATGGAAATCATGGCGGCCGTCGTCGCACTGGAGACGCTCAAGGAGCCCTGCCAGGTGACCCTGTTCAGCGACTCGAAGTACCTGGTGGACGCTATGACGGACGGCAGGGTCAGCCGCTGGAGGGTCAGCGGCTGGCGGCGAGGGAAACGAGAGACCGTCGCCAACCAGGACCTGTGGGAGCGGCTTCTGGGCCTGTGCGAACGGTACCAACTAGTGTTCATCTGGGTGAAGGGGCATGCCGGCGATCCCAACAATGAGCGCTGTGACGAGCTGTCGATGCAGTTCCTCGGGAAGCAGGACCTTCCCGCCGACGAAGGCTACGAGAACCGGCCTGAGGCGGACCGGGCCGCGCGGACGAAGGTCACCCACGAAGGGCAGCCTTGTTGCAAGTGTGCGACGCCGGTCGTCAGGAAGATCCCCCGTCGCACGTGCAAGCCTGGTCAGGCATACTACTTCGAGTACTACTTGTTCTGCCCTAACTGTGGGACGATGTACATGGTGGACGAGGCGAAGCGATACGTCAAATGACACGCACGCCGCGTGCTGGGCCGGGTGGGGGTTCGCAGATCCGTGGCCCGCTCAGACCGCAATCGGGCGCGCGAAGCGTCGGACAATGGGGAGGGGGCGTGCGGGATCGGGTGCGACCGTTGCCCTGGTCTGTCTCGCGATGTCTGGGCTTACGATCATCCACGCGCCGTTGTGCTTCCTGGAAACGGGCTCAGGTGAGAAGGCACAGGCGCAGGACGTCACGCTCTTCCTGGTGGCACGCGTGTGTGTCGGTCGTAGGTCCCGATGCGCTGACGAAGTGGGCATAGGCCCGTGGCTGATGAGCCTGCGCAATCCCTGGTGACTACGCCGATGCCTGAGCCGGAGATGGCCGTGGGTAACTGCCGGATGCCCGAATGTGTCGGCCTGCGCGGTCGGTGCTTCTGGGATCGAGCCGGATCGGGAATCTTCCTCGTGCTTGGGGCGGTGCTTGCTTGAGGCGGTGCCCCTCATCTCCCTGGTGACTGCATGCCTGGCTTTGAAACCCTCGAAGGCCTGGTGGAGCGCATCACGTTCTTCAATCCCGAGAACGGCTACACGGTGCTGCGCCTGACCGTGCGGGGGCAGGCGGAACCGGTCACGGTCGTCGGGAAGCTGCCCGAGGTCACGCCTGGCGAACGGCTGCGCCTGGATGGCCGCTGGGCGAATCACGCAACCTTCGGCCGGCAGTTTCAGACCGAGAGGTGCGAGCAACTCCTGCCGGCCAGCACCGAAGGCATCCGCCGCTACCTCGGGTCGGGCCTGATCAAGGGCATTGGCCCCCGGACGGCCGACAAGATCGTGCAGGCGTTTGGGCGCGAGACCCTGGACGTGATTGACCGGGAGCCGGAGCGCCTGCGCGAGATCCGGGATGTCGGCGAGAGGCGCTATCAGCTCATCACCGAGGGCTGGCAAGCCCAGAAGGCCATCAAGGAGGTCATGGTCTTCCTGCAAGGGCACGGGGTGTCCACCGCCCTGGCGGTCAAGATCTACAAGCACTACGGTGACGCTGCCATCGAGACCGTGAAGGCTGACCCGTACCGGCTGGCGCGGGACATCTGGGGCATCGGTTTCAAGACGGCGGACAAGATTGCCCGGGCCCTGGGCCTTCCGCCGGACGCGCCATCCCGCCTGGAGGCCGGCCTTGTGCATGCCCTCTCCGAACTGGCTGATGATGGCCACACGTTTGCTCCTCAAGCCGTATTGCTCAAGCAGGCCGGAGAGGTGCTGGAGATCCCGTCCGAGGCGCTGGTCGCGGCGCTGAAGCGGCTGGAGACGGAGTCGCGTGTTCGACGCGAGGCTGTGGGGGGTGAGGATGCCATCTATCTCCCGGCATTCTGGCAGGCGGAGATCGGTCTGGCCGGACATCTCAAGCGTCTGCTTTCCAGCCCTGGCAGCCATCCGGCGCAACTGGAACTTCCGGGTTCTGCAGACGACCTCTCGGCGGAGCAGATGGCGGCGGTGAAGGTGGCACTCGAGCACAAAGTCAGTGTCCTCACCGGCGGTCCAGGGACCGGCAAGACGACCGCTGTTCGCGCCCTGATCACCGAGGTCGAGGCTGCCGGCTTGAGGGTTGCCCAGGCCGCTCCCACCGGGCGAGCCGCCAAACGGCTGAGCGAAGCCACCGGCCGCGAAGCCAAGACCATCCACCGCCTGCTGGGCTATTCGCCGGACGGCACCTACAAGCATGACGAGCACAACCCGCTGCCGGTCGACATGCTGGTGGTCGACGAAACCTCGATGCTCGACCTGATCCTGGGCTATCATCTGCTCAAGGCGGTGCCGTCCGGCGCGCACCTGCTCTTCGTTGGCGACGCCGAGCAGCTCCCTTCCGTTGGCGCCGGGAACGTGCTGCACGATGTGATCGAGTCCGGGCAGGTGCCGGTCGCCCGGCTGACGCATATCTTCCGCCAGGCGGAAGGGAGCCAGATCATCGAGAACGCACACCGCATCCTTCACGGCCAGATGCCTGTGTTTGAGAAGGGCAGCGCGGAGGGCCGGGACTTCTTCCTGTTTGAGCAAACTGAGGAAAGTGAAGTGGCCAGGTGGGTGGTGGACGTGGTCGCGAACCGCATCCCGGCGCGATTCGGGCTGGACCCCGTGCGAGATGTGATCGTGCTCTCGCCGATGCACCGGGGCGAGGCTGGGGTG
>JAPLGR010000058.1 GCA_026390045.1 Chloroflexota bacterium
AGGAAGGTGGAAGTCCTTCCCGGGGGTTGATGGCACCCACCGTAGCCAAGGGCAAGGGCGTCGTCGTGAGGCGGGGTCCGGAGGAAGCCGGAGGCAAAACCGCGACCTGAGGGACACGAACCCGATAAGAGGCCGTGAGCCTGGGCGAGTGGGCATCGAACCACGAAGTCCGAGCCATCAAGGGGCGGAGCGGTAAATCGGGCAGGTGTGCGGGGATCGCCAGTGCTCTTATCTGGGGAGACCTGTCGCTATGCCAAGATACATGGCAACCTCGGCTGAGAAGCCGGGCTGAAGCGACAGGGGTCAGCCGAGGCCATACCTGCGGCCGGTTAGGTCGCAGGTATCCACCGGGAAGGGCCGTGTCACCAGCGGCCTAGAATTGACCCCCTATCAGCGGTTGAAAATTGACCCCCTCCCGGAGATTAGGATAGGCCTCCTGAGCCCCAGAGCAGTCGGGGCGGAGGAGGCAGGAGGATGGTCAACGTGGAACAGTGGGCGGAAATACGAAGGTTGCGCCGCGTTGAGGGTCTGTCGATCAAGGCGATTGGCCGCAGGATGAGGATTGCTCGCAACACGGTGCGCGAGGTGCTGCGGTCGGACGGGCCGCCGCAGTATCACCGGCCGCCGGGCCAGTCGAAGCTGGATCCGTTCAAGGGGCGGATCGCCGAGTTGATCGCCGAGTACCCGAAACTGTCGGCCGTGCGTGTGCGCGAGATACTCGCGCAGGAGGACTTCGCGGGAGGCGAGACGATCGTGCGAGCGTATCTGCGCAGAGTGCGCCCCCGCCCGATCGCCGCTTTCCAGCGCACGGTGTACCTGCCGGGGGAGATCGGCCAGGTTGACTGGGCAGAAATGCCCGACCCGATCCCGGATGCCTATGGGAAGCTGCGGCCGGTCTACGCGTTCGTCATGGTCCTTGGGTACAGCCGGATGCTGACGGTGGTCTTTTCCTTCCGCACGCGGCTGGTTGATTTCCTGAGATGCCATGCAGAAGCACTGGCTTTCTTTGGGGGAACACCTCGCACCATCGTGTACGACAACCTCAAGTCGGTGGTTCTGTCGCGTCGGGGCGCCGAGGTGACCTTCAATCCGGCATTCCTGCCGTTCGCCGACCGCTACGAATTCCGTCCTCTCCCGACGTGGCCCGGTGAGCCGCACGAGAAGGGGCTGGTGGAGCGTCCGATCCTGTATCTGAAGGACAACTTCTGGGCCGGGAGGAAGTTCGCCGACATGGAAGACCTGCACGGCCAAGGCATCACCTGGCGAGACATGACCTGCAACGTGCGGATGCATTCCGGTTTGGACGAGCGCCCGATCGATCGGTTTGAGCTTGAGCGGTCTCGTCTTCTGGCGTTGTCGGCCGAGGCCTACCAGGCCGAAGAAATCCTCTTCGCCAAGGCCAGCCGTTGGGGCTACGTGCGGCTCGACGGAAACGACTACTCGATCCCCTTGATCTTGGCTGGAAGAAGGCTGGCAGCCAAACTGGATGCCACCTCGGTCCGTATCTACGACCAGGGGCGTCTTGCCACCCAGCATGCTCGCTGCTTCGGTCACCATCAGGTACTTACACTCCCTGGGCATCAGAACCGTCCGTGGTCCTTGCGCAGAGAGAGCTTGCCTGTGCTTCCCCGCGACCTCGTGCCTGGTCTCCGACTCCCCAGGCAGGCAGCGCTCGGCGTGGAACAGCGGGACCTCAGCGTCTATGATGCTCTCGTGTCGCAGGAGGAGGTGGCATGAACGACCTGGCCTACCTCATCCGGCAGATGAAGGCGCCTCGCATCGCGCAAGCCGTCTCGCGGGTTGCTGAACGGGCGCGCAACGAGAGCTGGAGCTACGAGGACTTCCTCACCACACTTCTGGAACAGGAGGTTCTTGCCCGGCAAGCACAAGGCGGCGAGGAACGCATCCGTGCTTCGCACTTCCCCGCCCGCAAGACAGTGGAAGAGTTTGATTTCGCTTACCAGACCAGCCTGCGACAGCAGGTGGTACTGCACCTGGCAACTCTCTCGTTCATCGAAGCGCGCGACAACGTGATCTTCCTCGGTCCACCGGGCACCGGAAAGACCCACCTCGCGGTCGCTCTGGGCATGAAAGCCTGCCTGGCTGGCCACCGGGTCCAGTTTGCCACCGCAACTCAATGGGTGATGAGGCTTGCGACAGCTAACCACGAGAAACGGCTCGAGGCTTACCTCCGCTTGCTTGAGCGCACGCCACTTATCATCGTCGACGAGGTGGGCTACATCCCCTTTGACGCCGAGGCCGCAAACCTGTTCTTCCAGCTCGTCTCTTCCCGC
>JAPLGR010000438.1 GCA_026390045.1 Chloroflexota bacterium
CTCTGGCAATTGCATGCGCTAGTTAGGTAGCGGCCCCAACGATGCGGACGACGATCATCTCGACAGGCAGCTCCAAGCGGTGCTCAATCGCTCGGTGGCTGACGCGCTGAGCCTCCCGCAGCCGGTCGCCGGGCCCTTTCACCTCCGCGAATCCCACGGCCGAGAGACCGGATGAGTAGACCAGCAGGTCTGGCGGCTGAACGCCACACTGATCGCTGATCTCCCGAAGCGCTGATTGCTGTCCAGGTGTCAGCAGCCGGTTGAGGAGTGTCTGCTTCCTCGGGTGTCCCTTGAAGAGGTACTTCTCGACGAGCGAGAGGAGGCCATCGCGCTGGAAGAGGTGGATGGCAGCGAACCACTCTGCGAAGTGGTTCTTGGGTTGAGTGCGGGTCAGGCGGACGTCTTCGGCGTCAAACAGGTCGGGGTACAAGGCAGCCCACTGCTCGGCCAGAGGGGACGGCCAGAGCGCTCGGACCATGCTGCTGCAGTAGATGGTGGTGTCGCGCACGCCGATGTCCGATGAAGTCACGCCGCTACCTAACGACTTTGCGTTTCAGCTGCGGCGGGGCCGCCGGCCGCATCAACTGAGGTGCCCCCGAACGGCGGCCGCAACGAAGCACCTCCCGACAAACCGCTTCTGCATATGCACCGCACGGCGGTGCGCGCCGAGATCATTCCGGCGGGACCCGCCGGCTGCTGCAAACGCTTGTTAGGTCAGCTGGCGCGCACAGCACTCGCCACTGCAGGCCCCGGCCGGATCGCGATCCTCGCCGCTGCCGCATGCCCTGGCTTTGCCTACCCGGTGGCGCGTCGCGGCGCTCCGAACCGAATCGCCCACACCGTACCCGAAAACCAGATCGCTTCGATCTCGCCAACCGCGGCGGTCAGGCGGATGCTTGGCCAGTCTACCTAACGACTCGCGTTTCTGCTGCGGGCGCGCCTGCTCACGGGCGTGCCCGTGTGGTCGAGTCCGTCACCAATGTGAGACGGCGACGAACGGACCGCCAGGCGTCGGCGCGCCCGCCAGCAGCAAACGCTTGTTAGGCACCGCCCTTACGGTCCAACGTGGAATGCTGGCGAGACCCGGCTCGCCTCGTCCCACGGCGCCTCGAAGGTGGAGGCGCGAAACAGCCAGAGCTTGAAGCGATACCAGCCGGATTGCGGGATGAAGTCGTTCGTCAGTCGATGGCTCCTCACGATAGAGTCGCCGCGAGACAACGATGGGAGGGTCGGGAAGTCGTTGATGCAGCCGTAGCTCCAGGACGTCAACCGCCAGCCGTCGCGATAGTATTCGAGCTGTTCCAGCGGACAGGTATAGTAGATCGGGACTCCGTCGGGATTGCCGATTGTGAGGCGGACCACACTGTCCGTGGTCCATGACAGGTGCGTCGCATTGACCGCAATGACTGGCCCGGGACGAGGTGGGCCATGCTGAGCAGGCGGAGTCAGGTCCACGCCGCACGCTTGCAGCACAGCCACGACACCTATCGTCGAAAGGTGCCGCAGCTTGGGGTGGCCGTTGGAGTGCTTTCCGTTCATTCGCAGCGTGTGCCTAACGGATTCGCGCATCAATTGCAGAGCGCGCCAACCGGATGCCACCAGGCGCACTCCTGGGCTGCGTTCTCGCCGCCAAAGTAGGACGGACGGTTTGATCCGCCAAGCACCGAGCCGGTCGTGCGCGCTCTGGCAATTGCATGCGCTTGTTAGGTGGCACGGACGCTATGACAGGGCGTATGCACACACGGCATTCATATGGCAGGACGCGCAAATGGGTGTCGACAGGCGGCACACGCTCTTGCCCAGCCGATACAGCGGCCGGTCCAAGAGCCACGGATTGGCGGGGTAAAGCGCGCGAGTGGCGTCGGTGACCTTTGCCACTTCATCGGGAGCGTACTCTCTCCCGTTCAGTAGACGACCCAGCACTCGGCGGACGTGGATGTCTGCCTTGACGTCTGACTTCCCTTCGAGTTGCCCCGTATCGAACAGGGCTCCGACTACCATCCGCGAAATCTGCGGACCCATTCCGATATCGTTGAGGCGATACAACACGGCTTCCATAGTCTGGTCACGCCAGATTAGACGTGCATCTCCACCATATAGATTTGCGACACGCCTGCCGATTACGTATACGCGCTCATGACCCTTAGGAAACCGATGGAGTGAGTACTCCTTCCTTCTTGACTGCCAATCCTCCAGCGACATGGCAGTGATCGTTTCCCACAGATCTTCTGGGTCCCCCAGGATGGACTCCGCCAACCGCTGAGCGTTGTTCCAAGCGGTAGCCGCGAGGAGTTGATAGTCCAGCATGCAAGCGAGTAGGAACTTGTTGGCATCCTTGCGGCTTGGCTGCCGGCCAGGGGCAAGCCAGCGCCAGAAGGACGTATCCGTGTCCCGGCGCTCGATGAGCAGTTCGGCAATCCTCGGCAGGTCAGGATGCATACTCGGTGCGCAGTCGTGCCACCTAACGACATTGCGTTTCAGCTGCGGCGGGGCCGCCGTGCTCATCTGCAGAGGTGCCCCCGAACGGCGGCCGGCACAGCCCCCTGGGAAACGCCTTCAGTCTTGCACTCAATTCGGACG
>JAPLGR010000230.1 GCA_026390045.1 Chloroflexota bacterium
CGATGCCGTACGAGGCGCTCCTGCGTCCGTAGCCGGGCAGTGAGGCTTCCCAAGACCAGGGCGATGATGAAGTACATGACGAACATCAAGGCATCTTCGACGCGGGAGATGGAGAAGGTGAAGCGAGGCGGGATGAAGAGTAGGTCCCACAGCAGAGCCGTCAGTGCCGCTGCAACCAAGGTGGGGCCGCGATCGACGATGGCTCCCAACACGGAGATGGCGAAGAGCAGGACCAGGGCCACTGCGGTGTAGCCGATGAAGGGCACTGCCAGCAGATTGAGCCCCACCGCGCCAGCCACGACGCCCAATGCAAGCGCGTACTGGGCCCAGCGACGATCCTGCGCTGGCTCGGTCGTGCCTTCTCCTCGGATGGTCTCAGCCCGGTCGCCACGAACAATGTAGATGTCGATATCCCCGCTTGCGCGGACAAGCCGGTCCACAAGGGAGCCTCCGCGCAGGAGCTCCTGGAGCCATGTCTGTTCCGGCTTGCCGATCACGATCTGCGTGACGTTGTGTTGTCGGGCGAGGCGGAGCAAGGCCTGGGCGGGATCGCGATCGGCTGAAGTGACAACCTCACCACCTAGCTCTCGAGCCAGGGCCAGGTTCTGCTGCAGACGGACCTGCTCTTCGGGCAGGAGCGGCTTCGGCGTCTCCACAAAGACCGCCAGCCAGGGGGCCTCCATGGTGTAGGCCATTCGCCGAGTCCAGCGGACCAAACGTTCCGACAGGGGACTGGGGCTGACGGCCACCATCAGGCGTTCGCCGGACTTCCACGGTCCGGCGATGTGCTTGAGGAGCATGTACTCCCGGAGTTCATGGTCCACGCGTTCAGCGGTTAAGCGCAGCGCCATCTCGCGCAGGGCCGTGAGGTTGCCCACGCGGAAGAAGTTCGCCGCAGCCACATCCGCGCTCTCGGGGACATACACCTTCCCCTCGGCCAGTCGCTGTCGAAGCTCGGCGGGTTCGAGATCAATCAGTTGGATCTCGTTGGCCATCTCGAAGATCGAGTCGGGGACCGTTTCCTGGACTCGGGCGCCGGTGATCTGGCGGACGGTATCTGCCCGGCTTTCGAGGTGTTGGACATTCAGCGTTGTGTAGACATCGATGCCGGCATCGAGCAGTTCCAGAACATCCTGGTAGCGCTTGGGATGCCGAGCGCCCGGCGCGTTGGTGTGTGCCAGCTCATCCACCAGTGCCAGTTGAGGATTGCGGGCGAGCGTTGCATCCAGGTCCATCTCCTCGAGGATGCCAGAACGGTAGGAGAGCTGCTGGCGGGGAATAGCCGGCAAGCCTCGAAGCAGCGCCTCGGTTTCGCCTCGGCCATGGGTCTCGACGAAGGCGACGGCGACATCGATCCCTTCTGACAGCTGCTGATGGGCCGCCTCCAGCATGGCGAAGGTCTTGCCGACGCCAGCCGCCATCCCAAAGAAGATCTTGAGGCGGGCACGCCCCTGTCGCGCCTCCTCCTTCTGCACGGCAGCAAGCAGGGCATCAGGATCGGGGCGATGCTCCATGGCCAGGAATCCCTCGGGCGCTACTCAGATGGCCAGCCGACGCCTCGACTAGCGCAGCGCGTCCAACGCCAGATTGAGCTGGAGCACGTTGACTCGGGGCTCACCGAGCAGCCCGAACTGAGGCAAGGCGATCATGCGCTCCACTAGTTCCACCAGCCGCTGGCGCTGGCTCGAATCATACTCCCGGGCGCGGGCAATCCGGTCGATCTGGAGAACCGCCGCTGCAGGACTGATGTCCGGATCTAGGCCGGATGCCGAGGCATCGAGCAGGTCGGCCGGCAGCGAGGCTTCATCCGACAGGCCATTCGCCTGACGCAGGGCCTCCGCCCGCGAGGCACGCACAAGCCTTAGCTGCTCACTGGTCGGGCCGAGGTTGCTACCACCGGAATGGGCCGCATCATAGCCTGCTCCGGCGGCCGAGGGACGGGAATGAAAATATTTCGGACTTTGGAAGCCTTGGGCAAGTAATCTAGATCCAATGAT
>JAPLGR010000475.1 GCA_026390045.1 Chloroflexota bacterium
CGGCCCGCATCGCGGCAGCGTCCCTGCCGGAGGCGAAGATCACGGTCATCGACACCAAGACCCTATCGGTCGGCGCCGCCTTGCAGGTGGAGGCCGCGGCACGCGCCCTGCGCGCCGGCTGGGCACTGGAGGCTGTGCTGGCGATGGTCCAGCGGATCCAGCAGCAGACCCACACGCTGTTCACGCTGAAGGAGCTGAAGTACCTGATCCACGGCGGGCGGATCTCCCACATGAAGGGACTAATCGCTTCGATCCTGGACATCAAGCCGTTGATCGGCGTGGAGAATGAGCGCGGGACGTATGCGCAGATGGGGCAGCACCGGACATTCAGCGCAGCGTTGCGCGGCCTGGCTGAACTGCCCGCCAAGTGGGTGCCCAAGGGGAGTGCGGTGCAAGCGCAAGTGGCTCATGCTTGGAATCCGGAAGGCGCCGAAGAACTGATGCAGAACGTCAGCCGCTTGTTCGAGTGCACGTGGCGTCCGACGGGGCGGCTGTCGATGGTCCTGGGAGCTCACACTGGTCCAACGATGGTGGGCGTGGCGATTGCGCCGCTGTCGGTGTTCGCCGACGTTCCCTAGTGATTGCCGCTGCTCGGCAACGGCGCCTCTGGTCACCGCGGCAAGCGGGCTGAAGCTCGTCCGCTGATTCTGCAGCATCGCGTGTTGTTGAACGGGTCATGCCCGGCTTTGGGAGTCTCTCAGCGACCTCCGAAGTCGGGCTTGCGTTTCGGCGTAGAATGGGTGGGCTTCGAAGCGGAGGTGATGCGTGCAAGGTAGGCATCGGAAGGTGGTTGTGTCTGGCAACGCGCCCAAGCCCATCGGCCCCTACTCTGCAGGGATCGCCCACGGCGATCTCGTGTTTGCCTCAGGCAGCCTGGGCCTTGATCCGCAATCCGGTGAACTGGTGCCAGGCGGCATCGAGGCGGAGACGCGCCAGTCGCTCAACAACCTGGCGGCGATTCTCGAGGCAGCCGGGTCATCGATGAGCCTGGTGCTCAAGACTACGGTCTTCCTGCGCGACATGGCCGATTTCTCCAGGATGAACGCCGTGTACGGCGAGTTCTTTCGCGACGAACCTCCCGCTCGATCCGCAGTCCAGGTGGCCGCGCTCCCAAAGGGGGCGGCGGTGGAGATTGAGGCTGTAGCCGCCCTGCGCTGATGGATCTCCCGGGTGAGGCCAAGGTGACAGATGGCTGGTGAACGCATTCTGATTGTCGACGACGAGGCGCACATCGTCGAGCTCGTCCGCCTGTATCTGGAGCGCGAGGGCTTCCGTGTCGACAGCGCCTCAGACGGCGCGCAGGGCCTGCGCCTGAACAGCGAGCTGCGCCCGGCGCTGGTCATCCTCGATCTGATGCTCCCCGAGGTGGACGGCCTGGAGGTCTGCCGGCAGGTGCGGGCCGAGTCGGACGTCCCGATCGTGATGCTCACCGCGCGCGACGAGGATATCGACAAGATCGTCGGCTTGGAACTCGGCGCCGACGACTACCTGACCAAGCCGTTCAACCCGCGTGAGCTGGTGGCCCGTGTTAAGGCCATCCTGCGCCGGACCGAGGCGCCGCCACGGCCCGAAGGCAAGGTGCTGCACCTGGACGATGTGACCATCGATCCGGCCCGCAGGGAGGTCACCGTCGCCGGACAAACGGTTGAGTTGCGCGCCAAGGAGTTCGACCTGCTTCACGCGTTCGCCGAACACAAGGGCATGGTGCTGACCCGCGAACAGCTGCTCAGCCGCGTGTGGGGATACGACTTCTACGGCGAGACACGCACCGTCGATGTGCATGTCGCCCATCTCCGCAAACATCTGGCCGCCAGCGCCGGCGTGCGCATCGTGACCGTCACCGGCGTCGGCTACAAGCTAGTGACCTGACCTGTGGCGCCTGGCCGGCGTTCGCGTTCCCACACCACCTGACGCATGTTTCGCTCCCTCGCCTCCCGCCTGCTGCTGACCTACATCCTGGTGACCGTGCTGGTGGTCATCCTTGCGGCCCTCAGCCTGCTGGTCCTGCTGTCATCCACTTCGCTAGCCGACCGTCTGGCGTGGCAGACACTGGAGGCCGAGGCCAAAGCACTTGGCCCGCGCGTTGAGCGGGCATTCGAGCAGGGTCAATCCGAGGAGCTTGCGACCAGTCGTCTGGCGCAGCGCCTTCGCTCGCGCGCGCTGGTCGTGAACGCGCAGGGAGAGATCCTGGTTCAGGGCGGCATGGTCACGCTGGAAGGTGTGGATGCCGCGCTCGCAGAGGCCGCACTGGCCAGAGGCACCGGGGAAGGGGAAACCCAGGATCCGCTCAAACGCCGTTGGCTGTATGTCGCGCGGAGGCTGAGCACAGGCGACATGCTGGTTGTTGCCGCGCCGCGCCCGGCGCTGCGCGCACTCCTGGCGTACGGCGATGAGCTGCTCACGCCGCTATCGAAGGCCGCCGTTGTCGGCCTGGTGGTCTCGGTGATCCTGGCGTGGCTGATGTCGCGCTGGGTGACGGCACCGCTGCGGCGGCTGGCCGGTGCTGCTCAGTCCGTGGCGGCCGGCAACTTTGAGCAGCGGGTGCCCCTCGAAGGACCGGCGGAGGTCAAGTCGCTTGCTGCCGATTTCAACCAGATGGTCCAGCGCGTGCAGGCCACGCAGCAGGGACAGCGCGACTTCGTCGCCAACGTGTCGCATGAACTCAGGACGCCGCTGACGTCGATCAATGGATTCGCTCAGGCGATCCTCGACGGGACGGCTGCGGATCGCGACGCGCAGATGCACGCCGCCCAGGT
>JAPLGR010000662.1 GCA_026390045.1 Chloroflexota bacterium
AGACAGACCGCGCAGTTGCAGATCTTCGATGTATCGCTGCCGTAGGGCTGTCATGGCTACATCTCCTGTCCAGAGGGTTGGCCAGGACTATAGCCATGCGGAAGAGGATGGGGCGCCTATCGAAGAGGGCGCAGCGATACATTCACACTGCGCGAAGCGCTTAGTTCAACATGCGATTCTACATCCCCACGCACACAGCAGCAGGCCGATGGTACGATAGGAACGGGTCGTCTTCTCCCGGAGGTGCCGGATGGTTTCGCTCAAGCCTGGTGACCTTGCGCCCGATTTCGAACTACCCACCGACGCCGGCACACCGCTGCGCCTCTCCTCGCTGCGCGGCCACCCGGTCACGCTGTACTTCTATCCCCGCGACGATACGCCCGGCTGTACGCGTGAGGCGTGCAGCCTGCGCGATGGCTTCGGCGCATTTGCGCGCGCCGGGGTCACGGTCCTCGGCGTCAGCCCGGATGATACGGACTCGCACACACGCTTCAGCCGCAAGTACGCCCTGCCCTTTCCCCTCCTGGCGGACGAGGGGCACCGCGTTGCCGAGCTCTACGGGGTCTGGGGAGAGAAGCCCTTCATGGGACGCAAGCATATGGGAGTTCTGCGCACAACGTTCGTGATCGACGCTGCGGGTCGCATCGCACGCGTCTTTGAGAACGTCAAGCCAGACGGGCACGCAAGCGAGATCCTCGCCGCGCTGGGGATTGCAGCGTAATCCAGTTCGCCGGTGAGACAGGTGATGCCGCGGATCCCGCGGAAGGCGGAGCTAGAAGCTCCTCAGCGGGACGGGCATGAAGACGAGGACGAACAGCAGCAGGCCGAGCAGGGCGATGATCCTGCGCTTGGGATCAAGCTCGGTGATCTCGTCAAGCGGCTCGGCGTGTACTCGCCCGAGCACGAACAGCAGCGCCGCCCAGATCCACCAGCCCTGCCATAGGAAGCCCATCAGCGCCAGCGCCCCGACAAGGAACGGCCACAACTTCCGCGTGCGCCGGCCGAGGAGGACGTACATCAAGTGGCCGCCGTCAAGCTGACCGGCGGGGATCAGGTTGAGCCCTGTCACCAGCAGCCCGGCCCATCCGGCCCAGGCGACGGGACTCAGAAAGACGTCGCGTCCACCCAGAGGCGCAGGCAGTCCGGACAATACGTAGCGCACCCAGTACAGCGCCGGTGCCATGCCGCCATAAGTCGCCGGCGATGGCAGCAGCTCCCCCTTCATTATCCACTTGGCAAGCAGGTAGACAATCGAGTTGCCCTCAAGCACACCGATCCGCGAAGGATCTTGTGGGAGCGTCCCGACGGGTGAGAGCCACAGCCCGAGCAACAACACCGGGATCGTGACGACCAGCCCCGCAACCGGGCCGGCGAGGGCGATGTCCATCATCGTCCGCCGGTTGCGCGGCGGCTCCTTCATCTGGATGAACGCCCCCATCGTGCCGAACACACTGCCAGGAAACGGGATGAAGAACGGGAGTGTGACTTCGGTGCCGTGCCGGCGGGCCATCAGGTAGTGGGCGAACTCGTGCGCCGTCAGGATGGCCAGCAGGCTGACGGCGAACGGCAAGCCAGAGGGGAGGTTGACGATCAAGCCACGCGGCGTGAGCGGGCCTGTGTAGCCGTACAGCTCGCCCGCCAGCAGCACGCTCAACACCGTTAGCAGGAACATCAGCAGGTTGGCGCGCCCGCTTGCCGTGCGCGCACTGGGGATGCCCGGGCGCGCAAGGACAACATGCTGCCCGTCCTCCAGGCGAAACAGGAGCGTCATGCCCTGCTGCCGGAACGCCGGCATCAGCCGTTCGTAGGCCTGTTGTGAGTCCATCACCAGGCGGCCACGGAATCGGGCGGCATAGGTCAATCCCGAGCCACCCGCCGTGTAGTCGGTCACCTGCATCACCTGCCGCACCGCAGGCAGCAGCCGCTCGGCCAGGTTCTCGCTCAATACCTCTGCGCTCTGCATCGCCACCACCAAGAATAAGAAGGCGGGAGTGGATGGGGGTCGAACCCACCGCGGCCCGTAGAACGGCCCGCCGCCGGTTTTGAAGACCGGGGAGCCCACCGGGACCCAACCACTCCCGCGGGCAAGGATACTCCTGCTAGGTAGGGGTGACAAGGGAACCAGCCTGGCCGGCCCCATGGCAAGGGTACAATCAGGCGTGATGCGCCTCAGGTGGACCTGAGTGATGAAGCCTGCTGATGCCTGCAACCTTGGTCTATGCAGACACTCGCGCGTTCGGCGTGCGTTGTGGCTGGTTTGCGCAGCGCTCGTGCTCGTTGCCTGCGCTCCAGAGGCCGCTTCGCCGACCCCGGTGCCTACGGCATGGGTGCCTATCCCTCTTAGCACAACAACCACGCCGGTTGTCCCGAGCGCGCCAACCGTATCGCCTCTGGCCGTCACGCCCCAGCCGACACTGGCTCCCATCGCACCGATCACCGATGCCGACTGGACCCGCGGGCCCGCGGATGCGCCGATCACGCTGCTGCTCTACTCGGACTTCGACTGCGAGGCCTGCGCCGACCTCGCCCTGGTCCTCAGCGATCTCCAAGCGCTGCATCCGGACGACATCCGCCTCGTGTTTCGCAACTTCCCGCTCTTGACGATACGTGAGAAGTCGGCACTTGCAGCGCAGGCTGCTGCGTCAGCGGCAGAACAGGAACGCTTCTGGGAGATGCACGATCTGCTGTATGCGCGCTATGACGAATGGTCTGCGCTCACCCTGGAGGCATTCTCCGCCTGGCTGATTCGCGTCGCCCCGGCCGCCGGCGTCAATGCCGCAACGCTGTCGAACGATCTGCAGACGCGGCGGTTTGAGCCCTATGTCGCCGATGCCTACAACCAAGCCGTCGCAGCCGGCATCCCCGATGCCCCCTACCTGTTCTTCAACTGCTGCCTCTTTATGCCGCCTCAAACGCTTGAGTACTTGGAGGCGAACGTCAGGCTGACGTTGCTCACCGAGCGCCAGTTCGCCTCACCGCCTGATTTCAACCTGGATCTCACGGCCGACTACTTCGCGCGGATCCGGTTGAGCATCGGCGAGGTCATCCTCGACCTGTACGAGGACTCCGCCCCCCAGGCCGTCAACAGCTTCGTGTTCCTCGCGCAGCATGGTTGGTACGACGGCACACCGGCGTTCCGCGTCGTGCGCGGGCAGTATGTCGAGTTCGGCGACCCCACCGGCACGGGCTTTGGCACCCCAGGCTACTCTTACGGGCTCGAGTCCAGCCCGGCGGTCACCTTCGACCAGCCCGGCGTGGTCGGCATGGCAGGCGATGATCCCTCGACGAACGGCAGCCGATTCTTCGTCGCGCTCACGGCCCTGCCGATGTACGACGGCGAGCGCACGGTTCTCGGCCCGGCCAACGATACCGCCGTAGCCAATCGTCGTCTTCACCGCGGTGAGACTGCGCACCACATAGTCGAGTGCCGTCGCGCTGGCGATGGCATCCGGATCAGGGTCATTGTGCGGCATAATGAGCAGCCGCTCCGCTGCCTCGACAGCGCCGAGCAAAGATTTCAAGCATGCCGCATCGGTCATCAGTTGGGTCGCAATCTTGGCCAC
>JAPLGR010000107.1 GCA_026390045.1 Chloroflexota bacterium
GCGACGGTCAGCATCCAGACCGACGAGGCGAAGCCGAAGGCCGCCACCGCGGCCAGGTAGCCCACCAGGCCGGCGAGCAGGAACGGGCGCCGGCCCCAGCGGTCGAGGGCACGCCCGAGGAACGGCCGCACGATGACGGGAACAATCGAGAAAGCGGAGAAGAACGCGCCCACCTCGATGGCCGAGGCGCCCAGCTCGCGCCCGTAGATCGGCAGGACGAAGGCCAGGATGCCGAACGGAAACGACACAAGGAAAATCGCTTGCCACAGAGAGGATAGCGTCTTGGGTTCGGGGGTGCGGGCGGTGTCCGTCATGCTCGGACTCAGAGACGCGGCAGGGCGATCGTCTTCTGGGCCTGGTACTTGCCCTTCTTGTCGGCGTAGGACTTGAGGCAGACCTCGTCGGCTTCGAAGAACAGTACCTGGGCGATGCCCTCGTTGGCGTAGATGCGGGCGGGAAGGGGCGTGGTGTTCGAGATCTCCAACGTGACAAAGCCCTCCCACTCCGGCTCGAAGGGCGTCACGTTGACGATGATCCCGCAGCGGGCGTAGGTGGACTTGCCCAGACACACGGTGAGGACAGTGCGCGGGATGCGGAAGTACTCAATCGTGCGCGCCAGTGCGAAGGAGTTGGGAGGGATGACACACACCTCGCCCTCGAAATCGACCATCGACTTCGGGTCGAAGTGCTTGGGGTCCACCACCGCCGAGTAGACGTTGGTGAAGATCTTGAACTCGTTGGCCACGCGGATGTCATAGCCGTAGGACGATACGCCGTACGAGATCACCCCGTCACGGACCTGGTCCTCGACGAAGGGTTCGATCATGCGTTGCTCGCGCGCCATGCGCACGATCCAGCTATCGGGCTTCAACCCCATGACGGCCTCCGGCAGTCAGGATGTGAATGGTCCTCGGTGCGGGTCGTTGCGCACCGGATTGGTCAGCGCGCCCAGGCCTTCGACTTCCACCCGCACCTCGTCGCCGGCCGCCAGCTGCCCGATGCCCGAGGGCGTGCCGGTCAGGAGTACGTCGCCGGGCTCGAGGGTCATGATGGAGGAGACGAAAGCTATGAGCTGCGCCACGGGAAAGACCATGTCGCGGGTGGATGCCATCTGGCGCAGGTGGCCATTGACGTGGCAGGTGACGAGCACATCCGACGGATCGAGGTGCGTGTCGATCCACGGGCCCAGGGGGCAGAATGTGTCGAAGCCCTTGCCGCGCGTCCACTGGCCGTCGGAGCGCTGCAGATCGCGGGCCGTCACGTCGTTGGCCGCGGTGTAGCCCAGAATGTAGCCCGGTGCTTCCTCGGGGCTGACCCACCGGGCGCGCTGGCCGATCACCACCGCCAGCTCGGCCTCGTGTTCGACGAGGTTCGACTGAGGCGGGAGCAGGATCGGGTCGCCCGGCCCGATGACCGAACTCGGCGGCTTGGTGAACAGCAACGGTAGCACCGGGACCTCGACGTCCTGCTCAGCGGCGTGGGCGACGTAGTTTCTGGCGACGCAGATGATCTTGCCGGGCACAATCGGCGGCAGGAGGTGGACCGCGGAGAGATGCCGGTCAGCCGCCTCGCGACGGAAGTCGCTGAACGGCGAGCCGTCGATCACGCCGACCCGGTCCTCGGACACCCAGCCCCAGGAAGGCCAATCCTGCGTGTTCTCGCGAAAGCGGACGATCCTCATGCGGTCTCCGGCCAGGCGCCTCAGGGCTTCCGCGCCCAGGCCAAATCATAATCGACCTGCCACGGGAGGACTTCGATGTCATTCAACCCGGCAGACTCCAGGAAGGGGGCGAACTCCTTGCGCGGCACGGTGCGGCCGAAGATCCAGCGCGCATCGCGGCTCACCCGGTTGGTGATCAGCAGCCAGGCGCGGGCCGCGCGCCCGGTGCCTGCGCCGACGTCGAGCAGCCGAACCCCTGGCATCGATCCCATCGCACCGGCCAGCGCCTCGCCGAGGAAGCGCCTCTCCCAGTCGGCATCGAAGTGCTTGATCGAATCGTAGTGATCGGCCGCCAGGTTGTACATGGCGACCACGAAGCGCTGCCCGAAATGGGCGCCTTCGCAGATCCAGAGCTCCCAGACAAGGAGGGCTACGAGGAGGATCAGGCCGGCGATCAGAGGGACCATGGCCGGGTTTCGGACAAGGATGCAGGCAGGCAGGCGGAGGAGGTGACGGCTGGCCGTCCAGGCATTGGAGACTAGTGGCCGTTGTCCAGCAGGCGGTGAGTCATTTCACTGACCCGCTCCTGCACCGGACGGAACAAGCCGGGGCGCGCCTGCAGCAGCATGCGCACGAGGGCGTACACCAGCGACTGGATCAGAATGCCTCCCACGGCTGGATCGGGACTGGCATGCGCGGTGAGGAGCAGATCGGCATATTGCGCAGCCTTGGCCGATGGGGAGGCCACAAGCGCCGCCGTCTTGATACCGGCCGAGCGGGCCTCGGCCATCGCCCGCGCGATGAAGGGCGTTTGCTCCTCGACGACTACCGTCAGGAGCAGGTCACCTTTGCGGACTCCTGCCACGGCCCGCGCGATCTCCGTCACGCCGTTGCCGGCGACGAAGACCGCATAGCCGGCCGCCTCGAGCCAGGCGGTCAGCGTGCGGGCGGGGGTGTAGGCCAAACCTTCGGCCAGCACGACGATTCGCTTGGCGCCATCGAGGGCATTCAGGAGCCCTGCCGCCGCCTGGCTGGGGAAGCTGCGCCGAGTCAGCTCCAGCGCCTGGGCCACGTCCTGGAGGGCGGCGTCGCACGCCGCGGCGGCCGTCCCGGGCTCCGCTTCCCTCCGTGCAAGCAGCTGGTCCTTGACCTTCTGACGGATCTCCCGCTGGAGCTCCGGGTACCCGGGGTAGCCTATCTTCTGCGAGAAACGGACCACCGTGGCCGGATCGAGGTCAAGCGCGTGGGCCAGCTCCGTTGCGGTCAGGAAGGAGGCCTCGGCGTACGAGTCCAGCAGGAAATCGGCCAAACGGGCGAAGCTGGGGGACAGGCTGCCGCGCACCTCGCGTATTCGTTCTTCGTAGGTGGCCATCCTGCCGCTCCTGATGCATTCGGGGACGGGGTCCCCCGGGGCCACGGACTGTAGCACACGATGGCTGGCATCGCAATTCGGCTTGCAGACCTGTCGCGCAGATGGTCCGCGAAACGCGACGCGTTGACCCGGCCTACCCTGGCGGCTATAATGCCGGTGCGGGCGGATAGCTCAGTTGGTTAGAGCACTTCTCTTACACAGAAGGGGTCGCAGGTTCGAGTCCTGTTCCGCCCACTAGGGGCGTCCTGGCGACGCCCCTTTCTTCTTTGGCCGTACGAGGGCAGGGCACTTGGCCTGCCGTGATGCGCGAGAATGGTTCGCGAGCTGTCCGCTTCCGTTGGGCAACATGGCCCGCGGTCGGTGGGCGGCCATACCACGAACATGGGGCATGCCAAAGTGAAGATCGACTGGACCAGTGTCAAGAAGCAGACGTTGTGGGGCTACGAGGACTTGATCGGGAAGCTCCAGGATGTCCTCGCCTACGGCTTTGTGCAGGAGCACTACAACCACACGATGGCGCAGGCCTTGGACTATGCCGCCAGCATCCGCCGGGGTTATCTGCAGGACCGGGGTGAGATGACGGCCCATGTCGACAGCATCGCGTCCCATCTCAGGGAGTTGGACGCGCGGCGCATCGGCACGTACTCAGACCTGGTGCGTTCCGTGACAACACGCACGGAGTGCGTGGCCTTCCTTCAGCAGACGGATTTCGCCTTTGACCACCTGATCCAGACGCTCAACTACCTGCTGCGGTGGGTCTTGCCTTTCAAGACGCCGATCCGCGAGTTCATCGACGTTGACAAGCACGCGGATCTTGAACTGCTGGAATCGCTCAAGAAGCAGGGGATCAAGGCCAGTCTTGACCTCCTCGAAGTCGGCCGGACCGAAGCGGGAAGGGCTCAGCTCGCAAGCACGGCAAGGATCCCCGCGGCCGGATTGCTGGCTCTGGTGCATCGGGTTGACATCTCGCGGCTTGCGTACGTGCGTGGCAAGACGGTGACGCATCTCTGTGGCGGAGGGTATGACACGCTGGAGAAGATCGCCAACGCCGACCCGGCCGAGATGGAAGAGAAGATGGGGGCCTACTACAGAACGCTCGGCAAGACTGTCGCCGACTTCAAGGCCGTGATCCCTTTGGCGTGGATGATTGGGGGCGCGAAGACACTCCCGCGCGTGATCGCTGTCTGACGTGCTGCGTCAATCACGGCGCTCCTGAGGCCGATGCGCTTCCTGTCTGGACAATCGGCGGACATCCGCGTGGAGCTTGTGCGCCCATCGCGGGGACGGAATCGTCCCGTTGGCCTGACACGCGAGCTTTGCCTTGACCAAGGCGTGCCCGAGGGCCTACAATGAAGTTGTCTGACATCCTTGCTAACTGCAACCCAACTTCCCGGGGGTGAGATCGATGACCGACTTCCTCGTCCGCGGCCGCCTGGCCGACCTAGATCCCGCGCTCCACGAGCTGCTCCAGATCGAATCCGAGCGCCAGTTTCGCAAGCTGATCCTGATCCCTTCGGAGAGCAGCGCGCCGATGGCGGTGCGAGAGGCGATGGGCTCGGCCTTCCAGAACATCTACGCCGAGGGCTACCCGGAAGACGAAACACGGCGCCAGACCGAGGCCGAGATCCTCGACTTCGAAGGACAGCTGGCACACTACCGCCGCTTCGCCGACCCGCGCTACTACAAGGGCGTCGAGTACGCCGACACCGTCGAGGCGCTGGCCCGACGCCGCTGCGCCGAGGCTTTCGCCGCTAACGGCCTGAAGCCCGAGGATCTGTTCGTCAACGTCCAGCCGCTATCGGGTGCGCCGGCGAACAATGCCGTGTACCACGCACTGCTCGAACCCGGTGCGGTCGTCCTGGGGATGAACTTGCTGCACGGTGGCCATCTGACGCACGGCTCTCCGGTCAACCGATCGGGGAAGTTCTACAAGGCCGTGCACTACAAGGTCGATCCGAAGACCGAGCGCATCGACTACGACGCCGTGGCGGCGCTGGCCCGCGAGCATCGGCCGAAGATGATCATCGCCGGCTACTCGTCGTACCCGTGGTCGGTGGACTGGAAGAAGTTCCGGGCGATCGCCGACGAGGTCGGGGCCTACCTGCTGGCCGATATCGCCCACGTTGCCGGGCTGGTGGCCGGGGGCGCCTACCCGTCACCGATTGGGATCGCCCACGTCGTCAGCTTCACCACGCACAAGTCGTTGTGCGGGCCGCGCGGTGCGGCGATCATCACTCACGTCGAGTCGCTGTCGAAGCTGATCGACCGTGCCGTGTTCCCCGGCGAGCAGGGCGGGCCGCACGTCAACACAATCGCCGCCCAGGCGCTCGCCTTCAAGCTGGCTCAGACTCCGGAGTTCGCCGCGCTGCAGAAGCAGATCGTGGCCAACGCCGCCTCACTCACGCGCGGGCTTGAACGCGCCGGCATGCGCATCCCGTTCGGCGGGACCGATACGCACATGACCAACGTCGACTGCAAGTCGGTCACCGGGCCGGAGGGCACGCCGCTCTCGGGCGACGTCGCGGCGCGCGTGCTCGATCTGGCGGGGATCGTCGTCAACCGCAACACCATCCCGGGCGACACGACGGCCGCCAACCCATCCGGCGTCCGTCTCGGCACCCCATGGATCACCCAGCGCGGCTTCACCCCTGCCGAGAGCGAGACGCTCGGGGCATGGATCGCCGATCTGCTCAAGGCCTGCGTCCCGTACGTCCAGCCGGCGCGCAAGGGGCCCCAGCCCCGCGCGAAGGTGGACTTCGACGCGCTGCATGCCACGCAGATCAAGGTCCGGGACCTGGCGCAGGCGAAGGGCATCGACTTCCGCGCCGCCAGTCACGGGTATCCACACTTCTCGTATCCGGATGATCCCGCGCCACGCGGCAAGTACGCCGTGCTTGAGCTTCGTGGTGCTCAAGCGGAGGACATGCTTCGCTGGGCGATCAGCGCACGGACGGAAGAGTTGGAGCCGGGCCGGTCGGCGCGGTGCACGCTCAGCGCGGCCGGCAAGACCCTCAAGGCAATCGTCACGCGCGCGCCTGAGGCGTGGCAGCTGACGGTTCCAGCCGAGGACGCTCAGCGCACCGCCACGTGGCTGCGCGACCTGTCGGATGGTTTCGTTGCCTTTGATGCCTCGGATCCGTTCAAGCGAATCCCGGGCCCGGTGGTGGTCCGGATGGGCGAGGCAGCCGCCAAGCTGCCCGACGGCGCAAGCGACACGGGTAGCGACAAGCCGTGGTTCATCGGAATGCCGGAGGCGAGGGGACGCGCCCTGCCTCGGTTCAAGTGGGTCGAGCCGGCGGAAGGCGAGGCGCGCAAGACGCCGCTCAACGCCACGCACCGCGAGATGGGAGCCAAGATGGTCCCGTTCGCCGGCTGGGACATGCCGGTGTGGTACACGTCGGTCATCGAAGAGCACCTGGCAACGCGCAACGCGGCTGGGCTGTTCGACGTCAGCCATATGGGCGTCTACCAGGTCGAGGGACCGCAGGCGTGTGCCTTCCTCGACACCGTCGTGACCAACGACGTTGCCTCGCTGGCCGTCGGTGAGTCGCTGTACACACAGTTCCTCGACCCCGATGGGCAGGTGATCGACGACACGATGGTCTACCGCCGTCGGGAGGAGATGTACCTGGTAGTGGTTAACGCCTCGAATGACGACAAGGACTGGGCGTGGCTGAACGCCGTGAAGGACGAGCAGGTGCGCATCGACAATGTGCGCCCGTGGTCGCTGGCCTTCGGGCGCAGCTGCCGCCTGCGCAACCTGCGCGACCCGAAGGAAGGCGCCGATCAGCGCGTGGACATCGCTCTGCAAGGGCCGAAGAGCCGCGAGATCCTGCTGGCCCTCGGCTGCGACGCGGCGACGGCCGGCAAGCTGAAGAAACTCCCGTGGGCCGGCGTGATGGAGGGAACCTTCGGCGGTCTGGACCTGGTCGTCAGCCGCACAGGCTACACCGGCGAGCGGGTGGCCTACGAGCTGTTCGTCCACCCGGAGAAGGGCGTGGCGCTGTGGAAGGCGCTGCTCAAGATAGGCGCGCCGATGGGGTTGAAGCCGATCGGGCTGGGGGCGCGCGATTCTCTGCGCACCGAGGCCGGGCTGCCGCTGTACGGGCACGAGATGGCCGGCGCGCTCGGGCTGGGCGTGGGAGACTCCGGGTTCGGGTCGTACTGCAAGACGAACAAGCCGTGGTTTATCGGGCGCCAGGCATTCCTGGAGCAGGAGGCGGCCCGCGAAGGCGAGGTGGCGCGCTTCCGCTTCAACGAGAAGGGCGTGCGCATGGCGCACAACGGCGACCCGGTCGTCGACCCGCGCGGCAAGGTGATCGGCACGGTCACGTCGTGCGCCGTGGACCGGGATGGCTACCTGCTCGGACAGGCGTACCTGCAGCGCAGGTCCGCCGTGGAAGGGACGCCCATCGCCGTCTATCAGGGCGCGACCGCTGACCCGGTCAAGCCGGTGAAGCGGCTGCGCACCGGGGACCGCACGCCGGTGCCGGCGGCAGCAACGGTCCTGAGCCGGTTCCCGCGCTAGTCCCCGTTGACAATTCCCAAGAGAAGTCGGAGCCCCACCGGATGGTGGGGCTCCTGCTTGAGGTCGATGTAGCCCCGGACGTCCCGGGCTAGATGTCGGCGATCAGGCCGCTGAAGACGTTGCCGATCGCGGGTCCGAGCACCGCCAGGATGACGATCACGACGACAGCGACAAGAACGAGAATGAGCGCATACTCAACAAGACCCTGACCACGTTCCTTCGGGGCGAACAACATGGGCCTATCCTCCTTTCGTCCAGTTTCGCCTGATTTCCGCCTCAGGCAGGGCGCCGGGTTGCAGTCGACACGACAATCAACAGCAACAGAGTAGCACACTCGGCGTGGATCGGACCTTCCGGTTGGCTTGCACTGGTGGCGTAGGCAGCTTGCCAGCTGATCGCAGCGCAACGCTGGCGGCTTGAGGCAGGACCAGGGGACCAGCGCTGGTGGAGTCGCGCGGTGGGGGGGCCACTGCCTGAAAACGAGGAGCCCCACCTTCGGGTGGGGCTCCTGCTAAGGGAGAAGGGTCTCCCAACGGATGCGGACTAGATGGCGTGAACGATACCGCTGAAGACGTTCCCGATCGCGGGTCCGAGCAGCGCAAGGATGACGATCACGACCACGGCCACCAAGACAAGGATGAGCGCATACTCAACAAGACCCTGACCACGTTCCTTCGGGGCGAACAACATTGGCGTATCCTCCTTTCCTCTTAGTTTCGCCTGATGTGCGCTTCAGGCAGAGCGCTAGTTTGCAGCGGATCCGACTTCCAACGGCCACAGAATACCATATCCGCTGCCGGTTTGACCTTACGGTCACCTTGCAGCGGGAAGTGCAAGCCGCGTGCCACAGGGGTAGCTGGTTCTTGGCAAGATGCCCAGCGTTGGCGTGTGGTGATATCGCGCGCAGGATGCGAAGAGAACCAGGGTACCAGCACGTGCATGGGCATCCGACCAGCCGCCGGGAGCCAGGCGTGCCGGACCGAGGATCAGAGCGCCTTCTTGACGGCCGCCAGGACGTCATCGTAGCGAAGCTCGTTGCCAAGCGCCGCCATGTAGTCGGCGTAGGCCACCTTGCCGTCGCGCCCGATGACAAAGACCGCCCGACGCAGCAGGCGCTTCTCCTTGATCAGACAGCCATAGCGCGTGCCGAAGTCCGCATGCACGCTGTCGGAGAGCGTCGTGATGCGGTCGACGCCGGCGGCGCCGCACCAGCGCTTCTGGGCGAAGGGCAGGTCCATGCTGATCACGTAGATGTGCACCAGGGGGCCGAGCTGCGTGGCCTCCTTATTGAAGCGGCGCGTCTCCAGGTCGCATACGCTGGTATCGAGCGACGGCACAGCGGCCAGGATGAGCACCTCGCCGGCAGAGGTCTGCAGCGGGTGTGCCTCGCTCCAGTCCTGCCCGACGGCAACGAAGTCCGGAGCCTTGTCGCCCGCCTTGATGTCCGGGCCGATGATCGTCTGGTCAACACCGTCGAACTTGATCAGGCCAAACCGTTCGTTGGTCATGCTCACTCCCTGAGGCAGGTTGAATTGTTGCTGGAGGGATTGGGCCGTCCCGCCGGGGCAGGCCTAGGTAACCATGCTGAGGATGAATGCCACAACGACCAGCAGGCCGAGGGATATGAACAGCACCTGTGACCAGTTGATCCGGCGGCGTGGGCGCTTCGGGGCATTGCGCGATCTCTTGCTTGACATGGTTCTCCCTATTGCTGCCAACGATGGTAACACGCCGGGCGGGATCGTGTCCAGCCTCGCTCCTATTGCCTCACGCGGCCGGGGCTGTATACTCTGGGAAGCTGGAGAGAGGAGGCACGGCTATGACGTATCTGGATGTGTTTGACATTATCGGGTATGTGCTGAGGTTTCTGGGCGCGCTTGTGTTTGGGCTAGGCATGGGCTGGTTCGCCATCCGTCAGCTGAAGCAGGAGATGGTGGCCTGGCAGCTGACGGTGGCCATGTATCTTGGCTTGCTGGCGGCCTTTGTGCTGCTGGGCCACTGGGTTGGCGGCGGTGCGACGCTGGGCGCGTTCGGCCTGGGCGCTGGCGCCGGGCTGCTGATCTGGGGAATGTTCAAGCCAAAGCCGAAGGATGAGGGGACCGAGACGATCCTAGAGGGCGGGAAGCGCAAGTAAGCGCGACCGCTCAATTGTGTGAGCCATGGCGGCGCCCTCGCGGGCGCCGCCTGCGCGTGTACGCCCAGCATGGGCGCTGACTAGGAAGGTGGAAGTCCTTCCCGGAGGTTGATGGCACCAACCGTAGCCAAGGGCAAGGGCGTCGCCGCGAGGCGGGGTCCGGAGGAAGCCGGAGGCAAAACCGCGACCTGAGGGACACGAACCCGATAAGAGGCCGTGAGCCTGGACGAGTGGGCATTGAACCACGAAGTCCATGCCATCAAGAGGCAAAGCGGTAAATCGGGCAGGTG
>JAPLGR010000120.1 GCA_026390045.1 Chloroflexota bacterium
CGATCGCGGTCGAGGCCCGGGAAGCCTGGGGCGTCGTCGATGCGCTGGCCAACTGCGCCGGTGTCTACTACGGCGCGCCGGCCATCGACTCGACGCTCGAAGACTGGCGCAAGGCATTCGACATCATGATCGACGGCGCGCTGCACCTCACCCGTGCGGCCGTTCCGCTCATGACCCGCGGAGGGCGCGTTATCCACGTCACCTCCATCCATCACGAACGCGCTGAGGCGGGCGCCAGCAGCTACTCGATGGCCAAGGCCGCCATCAACCAGTACTGCCGCGCCCTGGCGCTCGAGCTGGCGCCCAAGAGGATCCTGGTGAACGCCCTGGCCCCCGGCTTCATCGATACGGAGATGAGCGTCGTCAACGGCGTCAACGAGCTCGAGAGCGAGTGGTTCAAGCAGAACTACGTGGATGGCCATCATCTGCCCATGAAGCGCCCCGGCCGGCCCGAGGAAGTGGCGGGCGTGATCTTCTTCCTCGCCGGCCCTGACGCCAGCTACGTGACCGGACAGGTGATCACGGTCGACGGCGGGCTGACGATCACGTTCTAGCCTCTGCCGGAACCGGCCCGTCCCGCGCGGGTGAGGATCACCTTGGTGCTCAGACCGTCGGGCGGTGGGACTAAGGACATGCTGCGACGGGACACGATTCAAGGTCATGAGGCGCTGTGGCTCGAGAACGCCTGGGTGCGCATTGCTGTGTTGCCGCGCAAGGGCGCGGACATCTATGCCTTTACGCATCTGCCCTCAGGGACCGAGTTCCTGATGCGCACACCCGCCGGGTTGCGGCCACCGGGCGGGTCGCTGGCCGATGGTTTCCTCCAGAACTACGAGGGTGCCTGGCAAGAGCTGTTCCCCAACCACAGCGATGCCTGCACCTACCGCGGCCGCGCAATCCCATTCCACGGTGAGGTAGCGCTGCTGCCCTGGGAGTCCTCGATTGAGCAGGACGACGCGCAGGCAACCACCGTACGCCTATCTGTCGATTGCCGCCAGACGCCATTCCGGCTGACACGGCGGATGCGGCTGCCGGGTGAGGGGATCACGCTCGAGCTGGAATCAACGGTAGAAAACCTCTCTGCAGATACTGAGTACTTCGTGTGGGGCCATCACGTCGTCCTGGGCGGGGACTTCCTGATGGAAGGTTGCCGACTGGAAATCCCTGCGGGTCGTCTGACCACGCTGACCAAGTTATTTGAGCCGGGCACGGCTGCCCTTGCACCCGCTCAGGATGAGCCGTGGCCGATGGCGCGCGGGCGAAGGCCCGGGGAGAGGATCGACTTGCGGGCCATCCCCGGGCCGGAAGCGCACTCGCACGATGACACCTGCCTGACCGATCTGGCCGAGGGCCGCTGGACGGTGGTCAATCCGCGCCTGGGCCTGGGCTTCCGGCTGGAGTGGGATGTGTCAGTTTTCCCCTGGGTCCAGATGTGGACGCCCTACGGTGGGGCGGATCTCCCGCCGCTCACTGGCATCTATGGTCTGGGGCTTGAGCCCTGGGTGTCGCGCTTCCCTCTGGAGCAGGCCATCGAGTGCGGACAGGCGCGATGCATTGGCGCGGGCGAGACGCTGACAACCGTAGTGTGCGCCACAGTGCTCGAGTCGATCTAGTCTCCTCAGCTCTCGGCGGGGTGGGCCGTGGTGAGTGCGCGCCATTCTCGGGCCGAGCGCAGCTGAGAGGGGCAGCGCTTGACATGTCAGCCAACCCCATGCTAGAATAATGGAAACGATTGCAGATTGCTTGTGTCCTTGAGGTCCGGATAGGCTCGCGCGCCTTCCGATCACCGACTGGAAAACGAAGCGACCGTACCGAGAGCAGGTGAACGGGCAGCATGTCGTATATCCTTCCCGCTCGCCTGGCTGATGGGTTTCGATTGCAGCCCGCAGTCGGCGGCTCTCTACCTTTCAGCTGAGAGCGTGCATCCTCGATCAAGGAGGTGCCCAGCACCAGCGACTGCCACCCGTGAAAGGCTAGGGATCGCAACCATTCGATTGGCGGAGTTGAGAGGAGAATCGCCCATGCGTAAGACTATGCGAGTGCTTTCGCTTCTTGCCCTCCTGGCACTGCTCATCCCGGCCTGCGGCGCTCCGGCGACTGAAGCGCCTGCTGGCGCCGTGGTGACCGAAGCGCCTGCTGCGGCCGAGCCGATCAAGCTGACCATCTGGTGGTGGGGCGAACAGGAAGCGCCCGGTGCGCAGGCCTGGCTAGACGAGACCATGGCCCTGTACACTGCGGCACACCCCAACATCACCTTTGAGGCCGTGCTCCAGGCGACCGATACGTTGCTCCCCGCCTTCCAAACGGCCGCAGCGGCCAAGGAAGGGCCAGACATCCAGTACTTCTGGCCTGGGGTGTGGACGATCGAGAACGCCTGGATCGACGCGATCATCCCATTGGATGATCTGATCCCGGCCGAGGAGTGGGCC
>JAPLGR010000198.1 GCA_026390045.1 Chloroflexota bacterium
CTGCCTGCGCGCTGTCCTACCTGTGGTGAGGCCCTGCAATGGGTGCACCAGCTCCGACCCGGCGGTCCCAGTCCTCCTCGATCTTGACCGCGTTGCCCTTGCCTCCTGCTCAATGGGCGCCGAGCTGGGGTGCCAGCGCGGTGGGCTTCACATTGCTTCTCGCCTCCCGAACCTGGTCCGCCACGTCGGGGCGGCCATGATCGGGAGGCCTACGATGCCGGAGGTACCCGAAACCACATGGTCCCTTGCCTCCTCCGGCCAGCTTCCACTAGAATCGTCTTGGAAAACGCAGGGTACCCGGCCGCTTGGCCCAGATGCCACTTGGCTTAATCCCCAAGTGGAGCGGGGCCTGCGTGCGGCTTGGTTCAACTGGTGATTGTGTGGCGGCTTCGCGCCACACCAATCCCTTAATTCGTTGGGCAGCGGAGCAAACGCTTATAGAAGGGACCCTCCATGCAGATCCTGGTCCTCGTTCCTTGCAGCAAGGGCCCGTCTCTTAGAGAGGCGATGGTCAGCGACCCGGAGCTACTCCGGTTCCAGCTTGACCTAGTGAAGGAGAAACTAAGGGGGCGTCGGCCCGGCTGGGCCAAGCTCAAGAGTGCCTTGCAGGGGATCGATGGGTCTCTGAATATCCAGTGGCATGCCAACACATCTATGCTTGAGTGTCGCATCATCACCAAGAGCGATAGCGACCCTGCCCCCATTGCCGGCGATCTGGTGGCCTACTTGATGGATCGGTTCTCCGAACGGATCCAGGCGATACATCTCATCCCAAGGGAATGAACATGATCTCCCGGGCCGCCGCCCTCCCGCCCTGCTGCGCCTAACATCTATGAAAGGGCTGCTGTCAAGGCGTACGCGGTTCTGAGATCGGATTGATCCCCTGCTGCTCTAGGCCGGTTCGCCCCCGCCAAGAACGCGGGGCCTCTGGCCGGAAACATCTATCCCGCCCACTACGCGGGACCTTGTCCCGCCGTCAGAGCGGCATGAGCAAGTCCAGCAGGTGCCAGGCAATCAACTCACGTGCCTCAGTGGGCACAAGTTTGGCGCGCCCTCGCACCTGCTTGGGAGAGACCTGCCGGTTGGCAGGCGGCCGGTAGGGTTCTTGTCTCTTGAGGATCCAGAAGGCAGCCTCCGCGAGATGGCGGGTCACTGCGCCGACGGCTACGGCGTGGCCCCTTCGCTGACAGACCTGGTCATAGACCTGGCAGACGTACTTGGTCTTCCAGGCGGGGTGGTGTCGGTGGCGGACGACGACGTTGGCCGCTTCGATGAAGGCCCACTTGAGATACTGGTTGGAGGGCTTTCGCATATGGCCGAGGCGGGTCTTGCCGCCCGAGGCGTGCACGGTGGGAACGAGGCCAGCGTAGCTGGTGAATTGGCCTGCGGTGTCGAAACGGTCGACGGAGCCGATCTCGCGTTCGATGACGATGGCCAAGATATCTCCCACCCCGGGGAGTGTCTTCAGCAGCTGGATGGAGGGGGTTAGAGCAATTCGCTCTCGAATGCGCTTCTCGAGCTGACTGATCTGGAGCTGCAGTCCGTCGAGGGCTTCGATCTCTTGGGCGACACATCGACTCGTCTCCGGGGGAAGCCGGCCGAGGGTCGCTTGGAGCCACGTCCTGCCAGTTCCGGCGAAGATGTCACTGTGCTCTGCCGTTGAGATCCCGTACTTGGCCAGGGTGGAGTGGATACGGTTCTTGAGGGCGGTCCTGAGCTTGGAGAGGGCCATCCGGGCGCGGTGGAGCTCGCGTTCGTCGCGGATCTCCCCGGGAGGCAACCAGACGGTAAGCAGGCTGTCCAGGTGGAGGAGCTTGGCCAGGCCCTTGGCGTCGAGCTTGTCGGTCTTGCCGAAGGTACCCGGCACGGGTGTTGATGTTGCCCATCATGACCTTGGCCTTGGCGGCATGGGTGAGGAGCGGCAGGCAACCTGCAGCTTCGATCTCATCGGCGATCCAGTACCAGTTGCCGACACTCTCCAAGGCGATGGGGGTACCCTCCGGCAAGCTCTCCAGGAAGGCCTGGATGGCGCCAGGCTCGTGATCGACCCGGGTCTGCTGGCGGAGTTGCCCATCCTGATCGAGAACAGCGAACTGAGAGTACCGCTTGTGAGCATCACATCCGACTCTATAATGAGACATAGCTGCACCTCCTCTTCCTTCGCTTGTGTGCTGACCCGCCACGAGTGTAGCGGGAGGTGCAGCACTTTCATATGATCAACTCGCTAGACTGTGTGAAAAGTCGGACCGGTGGGGGCCTGTCCCGTTGCGCTTGCGCGGATTCACGGTGAAGTGGGTTTGGTTCATCTTGCGGGCGCGCGAGAAGGGCTGTGAGTGGGAACGCGATTCGCGATTCTGGGGTTTTCGCACAGGCTCTCGCTGAAGCTGACCCGGCGGGCTGGGCCATAGGGTAGGCCGCCCGCAGCAAGTCGCGTTCCCGTGAGTTGATCGCACGATCTGGCACCCTCGCTCTTCGGCTTCATCTCTTCTTCATCTTTCTTCGCTATCATGCATGACGGAAGAGAAACGATCATGCGTGCACTGCTTGTCGAAGACGAACGCCGCATTTCCACCTACGTCAAGCGAGGCCTGGAAGAAGCGGGCTACGCGGTCGATGCCGTCTATGACGGACGCGAGGCGCTCGATTGGGCGGATGCCGCCTCTTACGACATCATCATCTTGGACATTCTCTTACCCGAGCTGGATGGGATCTCCGCCTGCCGTGAACTGCGCCGACGCGGCGACCGCACCCCCGTGCTGATGCTCACGGCCCGTGACACGGTGGACGACCGAGTCGTCGGCTTGGATGCTGGGGCCGACGATTACCTTGTCAAGCCGTTTGCCATGAAGGAATTGCTCGCCCGCTTGCGTGCTCTCTCCCGCCGCACTTCCGAGCAGCCCGAATCATCCGTCTTGCAGGTCGCCGACCTGAGGCTGGACACGCGCACGCACCAAGTTCGTCGCGCCGGAAAGCGCATCGAGATGGCGGCCAAGGAATATGCCGTGCTGGAATGTCTGCTACGCGAGCCGGGGCGTGTCCTGACCCGCACCGTGATCGCCGAGCACGTCTGGAACTACGACACATTCAGCCAGTCCAATGTAGTGGACGTGTATATCCGCAATCTGCGGCGCAAGATCGATGACCCCTTTGGCAAGAAACTCATCCGCACCCTGCGCGGCGTGGGCTATTCGATCTCGGACGACGATGAAACGAATTAGGACTCTCCGCGTTCACTTCGCACTCTGGACCACTGCTCTTGTCTTGGCACTCCTGGCCGCCTTCGGCACATTCGTCTACTTCAACCTGTCCCGCAGCCTGACTGCTGCAGTGGACGATTCCCTGGCAGTCAGCGCAGCGCAGGCGGTCGGCGGTTTGAATGTGCAGAATGGGCGGGTTAGCTTCTCCGAAGACCTGAGCGCGGAAGACAGCGGAATCCAGGCATTGAGCGAGCGCGGCCTGACCGTGATCGTGGTCACGAGAGACGGGCGCGTGCTCGAGACTGTGGGGCCCTATCGCGACGTCACAATTGCCGTCGACGCAACCATCTCCAGCAACCCACAGGGAACCTACACGACCCTGACTGACCGGGAGGGAGAGAACGACGCTCTGCGCGCCTACGTTCTACCGGTGCTGGATGGTGGGGAGGTTGCCGGATGGGTGCAAGTCGTCCAAAGCCTGAGACCGGTGCAGGACGCCCTCAACCGCTTGTTGACCGCCCTGCTGCTAGGTGGCGCAGCGTTGCTGGTGTTTGCCGCTCTGGGGGGGTATGGCCTGTCCGCGCGCGCCTTGAAGCCGATCGACCGCATCACCCAGACGGCTCAGCAAATTGCCAGCGGCGAGGATCTTTCCGCCCGGCTGAACCTGCGCGAAAGCGGCGACGAGGTCGGCCGCCTGGCCGCCACTCTTGATGCCATGCTGGCGAGACTGGATGATTCCTTCCGCCGCGAACGCCAGTTCACCGCGGATGCATCGCATGAATTGCGCACCCCTCTTGCGGCCATGCAGGCCATCCTGGGCGTCGTTCGCGAGGGCGAGCGGCCAGCCGCGGAATACCGCCTGGCATTGGATGACCTAGCCGAAGAGACAAACCGACTGCGTAGCCTGGTGGAGAATCTGTTGCGACTGGCGCGCGGCGAGGGCGGGGCGGCTCTCCTCCGAGAGCCTGTGGCGCTCTCGGACTTGCTGACCGATGTGGCCGATGCGCTCCGTCCGTTGGCGGAGGGAAAAGGGTTGACACTCCATTCTCAGATAGTCGAGAACCTTGCCCTGAACGGAAACACAGACGAACTCATTCGCCTATTCGTGAACCTGCTGGATAATGCCATCAAGTACACGGAACGTGGCGGGATCACGCTTACTGCCCGCGCCGCGGGGAACGAACTGGTTGTAGAAATAGGAGACACCGGGATCGGCATTTCGCCCGAGCACCTGCCGCACATCTTCAGCTTCATCTCTGTCTGGCACAATAGGGGCGTAACGGGCAGCAAGCGCTGCTCAGATCCGCAAGGACAAGGAGAAGACGACTATGAAGATCAATCGTTGGGTTGCCCTAGCCGCCATTGCCATTCTGGCGATGGGCGCTATGGGAGCAGTGAGCTACCGTGCCTATGCCCAAGGGACATCGACACAAGCGCCGCAGTCGCAGGACTGCTCCCTGGACCAGGCGGATGGCACGGAACTAGAGTCCGCCGGCCCCGATACTGACAACATTGAGCTGCAGTGCGGTGACCAGACCGGCGCCGACGACGCAGAGACCATCAATGCAGCGGATATCGACAGCGTCGAGGTGGAAGAACAGGTCGGCGACCAGAACGCCCCGGACACCGGTGTGGAGGCGCCTGAAGCCGCGCAGCCCTGAGTCTCCCTGACAATCGGCCACCCTGTCACTCGACGCCCCCGGATTTCCGGGGGCGTCTTTCACAACAGCTTCGCCCCGGCCCTGAACGCGTTCCTGGACGGCCTGCTGGCGGGGTCTGCCATCTCCTCAATCCACCTGATCTCCGGGTTTCTCATGCACGGAGTCATCACAACTGACGGTGTCATGGAGAAGCTTCTGGCTGTCACTCTCCTCCTGCCATACGGTTTCCTGCACTTCGCCACTTTCTCCGGCGCCGTCCTAGCGGGGCAGCTCTTGGCATCGCGGTTCACCGCGTCGAGAGGTCGCTTCACGGCCGCCTAACTCGCTGAAGCTGCCCCGGCGGGCTGGGCCAAAGGTTCCGCCTCCAATGCTTGGCGGTCAGGCCAAGAGGCCAATCACCGTTGTGCCCTAGGCAAAGCCGCAGTATCGAGGGCAGTGTCCCCGCGATATTCGCGATTTCCTTCCCGAAATCCTCCGGCTTATTCCCGCTAGATCGATTCAATCCGCCCTCAATTGCAACCGCCGCTACGCATATTCCCTCCGAAATGGTGAGCGAAAACCGGGGAAAAAGTGGCAGGGCAAAGCAATCGCACTTGCAGCTCAAATTGCCCGGGATAAGCTCCAGGAATTCAATGAGCCTCGAATTCCCGCAAATGACGAAGAGGCAATACTCCGCTTGGTCAATTGGCTTCGAAATAGGGAAATCCACCCTCAAATGTGCTGACCGCCACGAGCTAGAAGTCC
>JAPLGR010000701.1 GCA_026390045.1 Chloroflexota bacterium
ACATGGCTTCAGCCGACTCCGGGGCATTGGCAAGGAGATGAGAGGCGGCACCGGAAGGGCGCGCCAGGTCCTGACGCAGCGGAGCATCAAGCGGCAGAACGCTGGCCGTGGGTGGGATCGAAGATGTGTCGATGGAGCGCAGGCGGGCGGCGTACTCAAGGATGGCGGAGAGCTGAGTTCGGTAGCGAGCCTCTTCGTCTGCCGTCAGGCGCAGCCGTGCCAGGTGGGCAATGTGGCGCACTTCCTTGAGTGTCAGGGCCATGGAGGGCATTATAGCAAAGCGGCCCGCGAGGGGCCCCGGCCGGCTGGGAGCCGGAAGAAGATGAACAGGGGCCGGAAGCCTCGCCCCTGTCCTGTCCGCCACAGCATGAATTGAGGCCTAGTCCAGCTCAGGCAACTCCTGCTCGACAGCCACTAGGCAGGCGCCCAGCTCGTGCAAGGCCGTATAGACCATGCCCTCCGGCTCGACGTAGAGCGGATCTTCCTCCGGCTCGTCGGGCTCTACAAGGTACCACTCTAAGTCAACTGCTGCGTTGTCCACTCTTTCCTCAGCACCAGCATAGGTCAGACACACGCCATATCTCCCTTACATGGGCCCTACACTTCCATATATAGCATGCCAACGTAAGACAGAGATTAAAGGAGACAAGACCTGGGGGAATTAGGTACGGCAAGGCTTGGATCCTCGCAGGCGCCGGTGTGACAGAAGGCGCCGAGACCGACTGGCCAAGGCCCGAGATTGGACCGAGGGCGCACGTCGCGCCCTCGGTCCACAAACCGCACCGCCGGATTCCTCAGGAAGCGGGCGGAGATCAGTTGGCCGGGACCTGGCTTCCGGGTTCGACCGGCACCAAGATCAGCAGGATCAGGTAGAGCAGGATGCCGTGACCGCCAAACAGCGTCGCCAGGACGAAGAGCACCCGGATCAGCGTCGAGTCAATCGCCAGGTACTCCCCTAACCCGCCGCACACACCGCCGATCATGCGCTGGCTGAGCGATCGGTACAGGCGTCGTGTCTCCGTCGTTGTCATAACCGCCTCCATTCCGTCGTCCTCTCAACCAGGTCTACGCAAACAAACCAGAAGGGTCGCGCCCGACAAGAAGGCTGCCCCTGAGGTCGGGTGATCGCCCACCTTGTGGGATCAGCCGGTTGTCATGGACAGACAAGCAGTGGAGTGGAGGCATGGAGCCGCGCCAGGGGGTGGTCGGGGAATCGGGAAAGCAATGGATGCAAGTGACCGGCCGGGCAGGTGAAGTCATCCAGTATTGGCAGCGGGAGCTTAGGCTCAATGAACAGCTGGTTGGGCAAAGGCCATAGCGAAGATGATGGCCGCCATCGGGCAGCCGGCCGTACGACAGGTTGCTGGCTCGCACCTTCAGATACGAGATCTGGTCGACGACGCGACCGCCCGGCTCAATCAGGCGGACCGTGTCGCCGGTGTCATTAAGCGCGACGTTCGTACGCGTCCTAAAGAAAGCCAGGAAGTCGTGCGCCTGAAGTACGGTGTCCGGGAGCACGTAAGGTTTCGAACCGGCGGCATCGATGTCGTCCAGCACCCAGCCGAGCAGGTGGACAGGGAGGTCGCCCGCGTTGTACAGCTCGATGAATTCATCGTCGGGGGACACGCCGCCTGTGCCTTCCCAGTCGTAGTGTGGACGGATGAGGACCTCGTTGATCACCAAGCGGCTGGGAACGCCTGTGGCGGTGGGCTTCGGCAGGTCAACGGCGTTCGGTTGTCGCGGCGTCCCGCCGATCGCGTTACCTAGAGAGTCGCGCCCCACTCCACCAAACCCCGGGAAGACGCCCCAGTTGCCAGAACGATCATCCCCGCCGCGGCGCTCCATGCTGCGTCGGGCCGCTTCATTGCCTGCGGGCCAGGCACCGCCGGCCGCGTTGGCTGAGTCGACCACCATTCCGGTCGGGTCGAGGAGCCAGAGTGACTCGCCGCTGTTGTTCAGGCCGCCGGTGTAGATCTGATCGGCGGTCACATCTGCCACCGTCTGGTCCGTCGTGCGCTCAAGCAGGTAGAAACGGTAAGGGAGGAGCACGCCATTCAGCAAGACGTGAAGATCGCTGTCGTCCGTCAGTTGCCAGCCATGGAGGTCGATTGGCTCGGAGCCGGGGTTGTGCAGCTCGATCCATTCGTCGCTGGCATGGGCGATCGTTCCGGACCAGGCTACCTCATTGATTAGCACGGAAAGCGGTGCAGCCTGTGTTGGGGCGATGGTAGGAAGGGGTATAGCAGTGGGAGAAGGGTCCAAGGCTGGTGTAGGCGTGGCCGTCGGACACGCGAGGGAATTGGGATTACGAGGCGTTCCGTTCAATGGATTGCCGCTGGCATCCGTTTCCGTGCTCCAGCAGCCGGTAAACGTGCGCCAGGCGCTCGGTCCGTCAGATCCGC
>JAPLGR010000325.1 GCA_026390045.1 Chloroflexota bacterium
AGTGACGTGGCCGTCCTGCGCCAGCAGAACGCGGCGCTGCAGGAAGAGGTAGCGCGCCTGCAGCGCGAGGTGATCGAGTTCCGCGAACAGGCGGCGGAGGCTGAGATTCTGGGTGGATTGCTCAACTACGCCCGATCAAGTCCCGAGAGCCGCTACGTAGCCGCCAATGTGATCGGGCGCGATGCCAGCCCGTACCTGCGGTCCATTTGGATTGGCAGCGGCTCGGACGACGGCATCGCGCGCGGGATGCCCGTGGTCACTGAGCGTGGACTGGTCGGCCGGGTGATCGAAGCATTTCCCACCGCGTCGCGCGTCCAACTGATCACCGATCCCCAATCTGCCGTTAATGTTCGTCTGCAAGACTCCAGAGCCGATGGGGTCACCGTTGCCCAGGCAAACGGGGAATTGTGGATGGACCAGATCAACCAGGGAGTCGAAATCGCGACCGGCGAGCTTGTTCTGACCTCCGGCCTGGGAGGCGGCTACCCGGCGGACATCACAGTCGGCCAGGTGGCGAGTGTTCGCAGCCGCGACTACGAGCTGTTCCAGCAAGCCGTCCTCCAGCCGGGCGTCGACTTCGAGAACCTGGAGATCGTCCTGGTGATCACCAGCTTCCAGCCGATTCCCGTTGAGAGCGGCGGCTCGTAGGTACCAACATCGTGGCCTATGCCATCGGAATCCCCGTCGTCGCGCTGTTGGCCATTCTCCAGTCGGCTTTGGTCTCGCAGTTCCGCCTGGCTGATGGACAGGCTGACCTGGTACTGGTGGCCGTCGTCGCATGGGGCCTGACCGGACGCTCGACGGAGGCGATGGTCTTCGGAATGATAGGCGGGATCCTCCTGGACCTGCTGTCCGCGCTCCCGATCGGAACGACGTCCCTCATCCTGGTGCTGATCGCCTACCTGGTCTCTCTCACCGAGGGACGGCTGTGGGGAGCGCATTTGCTGACGCCGCTCGGGGTGGTCTTTGCTGCATCCCTCGGCTTCGCGGGCTACCAGCTGCTGGCCTCGGCCCTCGCGGGCGCGGGGATTGACCTGCCGACGGTTGCATCGCGCGTGATCCTCCCCGAAGCGTTCCTCAACGTGCTCCTGGCGGTTCCCGCAGCGCAGCTTGCACTTGCGCTGCAGCGCGCGCTCTTCCCGCCTGAGGTCGAGATCGGATGAAACTGCTTCCGGCCGAGGGCAGCAAGATCCCCACCTGGCGCATGGCCATCACCTACGCGGTCATGGCCGGGATCGGAATCGCGTTTGCTGTCCGGCTGTTCAATCTGCAGATCTTGCAGGGGACCACCTACCTGGAGGCAGCGCGCGAGAACCGCATCACCAACGTCCGCCTGCCCGCAGCGCGCGGCGTGATCTACGACCGCAACGGATCGCTGCTGGTCCGGAATCTCCCGTCGTACAACGTCCTGGTGACCCCCGCATACCTCCCCGACAGCGAGGCTGAGATCGAAACGATCTATGCGCGCCTGTCGGAACTCACCGGCGTTCCCCTGGTGACCTCCGTGACGGTGCCGGGTGCGCGCTGTCGTGATGAGCGGGGGATTCGCCAGCTTGTGGAGGAGCGTGACTCGATCGCGCCCTACGAGGCCTGGCCAGTCGCCTGCGACGTCGGCGAGACTGTGGCGCGCATCATTCGCGAACAGCAGGTCGACATGCCAGGCGTGAGCATCGAAGCTGAGCCGGTCCGGGACTACACCACAGGCGCCCTGACTTCGGCGATCCTCGGATACATGGGGCCCATCCCGGAGTCCCTCAAGGACACGTATGAGGCCCTGGGATTTGTCGTCGACCGGGATCTCATCGGCTACGCCGGGATCGAGGCCGCCTACCAGACGTTGCTGGCGGGCAGCAACGGGTTCAAGCAGGTCGAAGAGGACGTTGCCGGCAACCCATTGCGCGAAGTGGGCGAGGTCACGCAGCCGACGCCAGGCTACAGCCTGTGCCTGACGATCGACACACGCCTGCAGGCCGCCGCCGACTCGGCACTGCGGAACCAGATGGAGTGGGTCAACTGGTCCTCCGGCGAAGCCGACCGCACCCCGCTGGGCGTCGTCATCGCTATGAATCCGCAGACGGGCGAGATTTTGGCACTCTCGACGCTCCCGACGTATGACACAACCCGCTTCTCCCCCTTCATTCCCCTGGACTACTACGAGGAGCTGATCAACGACGAACGGGGCAAGCCCCTCGTCGACCACGCGGTCTCGTCCACGTTCCCACCAGGTTCAACGTTCAAGCTCGTGACCTCCGTAGGGGCGTTGAACGAGCGCGTCATTGATCCGAACCAGACGATCCTCGATCCCGGTAAGATCACGATCCAGAACGCATACTTCCCCAACGACCCTGGGCAATCCAAGGACTTCGTGTGCTGGAACCGAGAGGGACACGGGCGCGTCGATTTCCTGCATGGCCTTGCCTTCTCATGCAACGTTTACTTCTACAAGATCGGCGGAGGCTTCCCTGGCGAGCCCATCCGTGAGGGTGGCCTCGGTGTCAACGACCTCTACCGGTACGCGCATGCCCTTGGCTACGGCGCCCCTCTGGGGCTTGATCTGCCGGCCGAGGAGGGTGGACTGATCCCAAGCACCGACTGGAAGCGCATCACGCTGGGCGAAAGCTGGTCGACGGGCGACACCTACAACACCGCCACGGGCCAGGGGTACGTGCTCGCGACACCCCTACAGGTGCTCACCTCGGCGGCCACGATCGCCAACAACGGCAAGGTGATGTGGCCGCACCTGGTCGATCAGGTACTGGATGGCGAAGGCAATGTGGTGAAAGAGATCGAACCGTGCGTGTTGTGGGATCTGCTGGACGGCGTGATCACGCCGGTGGAGGAGATCGGCAGCTGCCGCGATCTCCCCGAGAGCATCACCGATCAGCTGGAGGAGCGCGAGTCCACACCTGACCTTGACGTGCACCCCGAAGTGCTCGAGCTCGTGCGTCAGGGCATGCGCATGGTGGTCACCGAGGGAACCGCCGAGGACTATGCCCAACTGGACAACATCTCGTCAGCCGGCAAGACGGGCACCGGGGAGTTCTGCGACGAAGTGGCCAGCGAACAGGGGTTGTGCGTCCCGGGGGCCTGGCCTTCCCACGCCTGGTACGTCGCCTTCGCGCCCTACGAGAACCCAGAGATCGCCGTGATCGCGTTTGTCTACAACGGAACGGAGGGCGCCGTGACCTCCGGGCCGATCGTCAAGCAGGTGCTCGAGGCCTACTTCAACCTGAAGGCCATCGATGCAGCCCGCCAGAGCTAGCGCTTTCGCGTGCTATAATCCCACAGTTAGGACGCAATGAGTAGCGGACTCGCGGTCAAGGGCGTCGGTGACGGCCTGCTGATGCACGTCCCCGAGGGGCCGTGGGACGAGGTGCTGGCGTCCCTGCTCCAGACCGTCGATGACGGGGGCGAGTTCTTTCGCGGCGCCCGGGTTGCGCTGCAGCTGGACGATCGCGAGCTCGGCGCGGCGGACCTCGGTCATTTGCGCGACCAGCTGGCGGGCCGCGAAGTCAACCTTTGGGCGGTGCTGGGCACCTCCCAGCCGACCCGGTCGGCGGCGGCGGATCTTGGCCTTGCCCTTGAGCTTGGACGCCCCAGCGCGCAGGCAAGGGAGGCGGACGAGCCGATCGACACAGAGCTACCGGGGGAGCATGCGGCGCTGGTCCACCGCACGCTGCGCTCGGGGAACCACATCCACTACGCCGGGCATGTGGTCGTCGTTGGAGACGTGAACCCCGGAGCCGAGATCATCGCCGGCGGCGATGTGATTGTCTGGGGCCGGTTGCGGGGCGTGGTCCATGCCGGCGCCGGGGGCAACGAGGAAGCTGTCGTGTGCGCCCTCGATCTGGCCCCCACGCAGCTGCGGATCGCCGGTCAGATCGCTGTCTCTCCTGAGCGGCGCGGCGCCGCGCAGCCCGAAATGGCGCGGTTGAAGGACGGCCAGTTGGTTGCCGAGAAGTGGATCGATGAGCACCGCCGCAAGGCGGACTGAGCACGGGAGCACTGGATGACAGCTAAAGCCGCCACCATCACTTCTGGCAAGGGAGGCGTGGGCAAGACAACTGCCACCGCCAACCTTGGAGTTGCCCTGGCCAGCGCGGGGTACCGCGTCGTCTGCATCGATGGCGATATCGGCCTGCGCAACCTCGATGTCGTCATGGGCCTGGAGAACCGAATCGTCTATGACCTGGTCGACGTAATCGAAGGCCGCTGCAAGCTGCGCCAGGCCCTGATCAAGGACAAGCGGCTGGCCGATCTGTACCTGATCCCCGCCGCCCAGACGCGAGACAAGACCGCCGTCTCCCCCCAGGACATGGTGAAGCTGGTCAAGGACCTGCGCACGGATTTCGACTGGGTGCTGATCGACTCGCCGGCCGGCATCGAGCGCGGTTTCCGCAATGCCATCGCTCCGGCGGACTTGGTCCTGATCATCACCAACCCGGAGGTCTCGGCGGTGCGTGATGCCGACCGGATCATCGGACTGGTGGAGGCGGAGGAGAAGAGCCCGCCCAAGCTGATCGTGAACCGCGTGAAACCCGAGATGGTCAAGCGCGGCGACATGCTGTCCACCGTCGATATCCTGGACGTGCTGGCGATCGACCTGATTGGCGTTGTTCCCGAGGATGACGCCGTCACCGTGGCGACCAACCAGGGGAGTCCAGCGGTCCTCGATGCGCGCAGCCGGGCCGGCAAGGCCTTCCGCGACATTGCCCGCCGCATGAACGGCGAAGACGTTCCGTTTGAGAGCCTGGAGTCCAAGGACGGCTTCTTCGGCCGCATCTCGCGCATCGTCCGGCCAGGAGGTGCATCATGAACTTCCTCGACCGACTGCGCGGCGACCGCCGCAGCGCCACGGCGGCGAAGGAACGCCTGCAGCTTGTGCTGATCCATGACCGCGCGGATTTCCCGCCCGGCAAGCTTGAGGCGCTGAAGGATGACTTGATCGCCACACTCTCGCGCCACGTGGACATCGACACCAAGCGCGTGAACATCTCACTGACGCAGGACCGCCATCAGCAGCGGCTGGTTGCCGACATTCCCCTGGCGCCGCCCCGCGCCCGCCGCAAGGAGATTCGCTAGGCGTGCAGGTTTCCGCGCGCGTCTGGCGCCACTTCGACGTCTGGCTGCTGGCGGCGGTTGCCGCCCTGACCATCGCCAGCGTCGCCATGATCCAGTCCGCCATTGCCGGGAACGAGAGCCTGGCGGAAGCGGTCCCGCGCCAGATGATCTATGCCGTGATCGGGCTGGTGGTCATCGTCGTCGCGGCCGCCATCGACTACCGATTCTGGTCGGCGATTGCCCGCCCGATCTACGTCGTCGTCCTTGTTCTGCTGGCCCTCATCATGGCAGCCGGCTTCGTCGGATTCGGGGCCGCGCGCTGGTTCAACGTCGGCATCGTCAATATCCAGCCCTCCGAGCTGTCCAAGGTGCTGATGATCATCGTCCTGGCCGACTACCTGGCCCGCCACCAGCATGAAATCGGACAGTTCCGCATCTTCATCCGCAGCCTGATCCTTGCCGCTGTTCCGGCGGTACTGGTGTTCCTGCAGCCGGACCTGAGCACGGCGATCGTGCTTGGCGTGATCTGGGTGGCGCTAACGTTTGCTTCCGGCGCCAAGCTGCGATACTTCCTCGTGCTGCTGGCGATCGGCGCCGTCATCCTTGTGCTGCTCTCTCCATTGCTGATCGACTACTTCAACGGCCCCTACCAGGCCGGAGAGGATTTCTACTTTGTCCAGCGGTACCAGATGCAGCGCATCGTCTCTTTCCTGCTGCCCGACCCGGAGGCTCATCACGGCGAGAGCTACAACGTCAACCAGGCAAAAATCGCGATCGGGTCCGGAGGCTGGTTCGGGCAGGGCTACGGCCATGGGACGCAGACTCAGCTGCGTTTCATGAAGGTCCGTCACACCGACTTCATCTTCTCGGCGCTGTCTGAAGAGTTCGGCTTTGTCGGTGCCATCATCCTCCTAGCCGTCCTGGGTTTCATCATCCTGCGCTGCCTGCGCGCCGCCCGCATGGCCCGCGACCAGTTCGGCGCGCTGATCTGCTACGGCGTGGCTATCCTGCTGCTTTTCCAGTCGGCGATCAACGTCGGTATGAATCTGGCGCTCATCCCGGTCTCCGGCCTGCCGCTGCCCTTCGTCTCCTACGGCGGCTCATCGCTGGTGGCGAACCTGCTGGGGATCGGCATGGTCGAGAGCGTCATCCTGCGCCACAAGCGGATCGAGCTGTAGCCTCCGCCACGGAGAGAACCGCCATGCCCTCCAGCCCGCCTGCACGCGCCCGATTCGCCCCCTCACCCACCGGCCGTTTCCACATCGGCGGAGCGCGTACGGCGCTCTACGACTATCTGCTCGCGCACCAGACCGGCGGGCAGTTCATCCTGCGCATTGAGGACACGGATCAGAAGCGCTTCGATCCGAACGCCGAGCGCGAGTTGATGGACAGTCTGCGCTGGCTGGGGATCGAGTGGGATGAAGGTCCGGACGTTGGCGGGCCATGCGCGCCGTACCGCCAGTCGGAGCGCAAGGCGATCTATCAGCGCCACGCCAGCGAGCTTGTGAAGCGCGGCCACGCCTATCCTTGCTTCTGCTCATCGGACCGGCTGGCCCAGATGCGACAGGAGCAGCAGAAGCGCAAGCAGTCTCCACGCTACGATGGAACCTGCCGCGACCTGGCGCCGAGCGCGGCTCAAGCCCGCATCGACGCCGGTGAGCCTCACGTCGTGCGCTTCAAGACCCCGCGAGACGGCCAGACGACGGCCGTTGATCTCATCCGCGGCCCGATTACCGTTGAGAATGTGAATCTCGACGACTACATCTTGCTCAAGTCGGACGGCCTCGCCCTTTACCACCTGGCGGCCATGGCCGATGACCGCGAGATGCGGATCACACACGTTCTGCGCAGCGCGGAGTGGCTGCCCACCTTCCCGCTGCACGTGCTGATCTACCAGGCACTCGAGTGGCCCCAGCCGGTCTGGGTGCACCTGTCGGTGTTCCTCAACCCTTCGGGAAAAGGCAAGATGAGCAAGCGTCACGCCGCGGAGGCGAAGGGCGGCGTGGCCTCGATCTTCCCTCTCGACATGCGAGATGAGGGTTATCTTCCCGAAGCCGTGGTCAACTGGCTGGCCCTGATGGGCTGGTCGTACGACGACCACACTGAGCTGTTCCCGATGAACGATCTCGTGGACAAGTTCTCGCTCGACAAGTTGACGCCCAGCCCTGCGGCCGTCAACTTCACCAAGCTCGACCACTTCAACGGGCTGTACATTCGCGGGCTGTCGGATGCGGACCTCGCCCGACGCGTGCAGCCGTTCTTCGCGCAGGCCGGGCTGAAGACAGATCCCGCCAGGCTCGAGCAGATCGCGCCCCTCATCCGCGAGAGGATTCGCACGCTCCAGGAGTCAGTTGAGATCGCAGGCTTCTTCTTCCGCGACGACGTGCGTCCGGCGGATGAACTGCTGCCCGGGAAGGGCCTGAGCCCGGCGCAAGCCGCGGTTGCGGCTCGGCGCGCACTGCAGATCATCGAAGCCTCTGCGGTGTTCGATGACGCCCTGGAGGCATCCCTTCGCTCACTGGCTGAGGAGCTTGGGCTTTCTGCCGGCGAGGTCTTCGGGCTGCTCCGCCTGGCGGTTACCGGCCAGCCCGTGAGCCCACCGCTTCTGGAGAGCATGCGAATCATCGGCAAGCCAACCGTGCAGGCACGCATCGCCGATGTCGCCGCGCGGTTGGAGTCGCTTGCCGCCTGAAACGCTCGTCGCACACGCGCATGGTAGAATCTGCACCGCATTGGGGGTTCGTCTAGTGGTAGGACAACGGACTCTGGATCCGTATGCCGAGGTTCGAATCCTCGACCCCCAGCCTGAGGCCACAGGATGTCCCTGTGGCCTTCCGATTCCGGCGAGTCCGTTGTCCCCCACTGGACTGTACTCCGCAGAGCAGACAACCGTCTAGAGAACACGCAACTCCCTCGGCGCTCCGGAGAGGGAAGGAGGCGGATGCCCTGGTGCGCACGCGGCGCTCTTCTCCAGGCCGAGAGTCTGGATGGATGTCCGCGACCCAGCCTCCGCGCAGGCATCTCCAGCTCTGCTACGAGTCGGTCACAAGGGAGTCAATCGCCATCTTGCCCAAACACGCTTGCCCGCTACAATACTGGCGCGCAGGAGGGAAGCTATGGAAGACCTCACCGGAAAGCAACTGGGTCCGTATCAAATCGTGGCCCCCTTGGGCGAAGGGGGCATGGCAGCGGTCTTCAGAGCATACCAGCCCGGTATGGAGAGGTATGTCGCCCTGAAGATTCTGCCCCGTCATTTTGCGGACGACCCTGAATTCGCCGCTCGTTTTCAGCGGGAAGCCAGGATTTTGGCCCAACTTCAGCATCCGCACATCTTGCCCGTGTTTGACTACGGCCAGGTCGAGGGCTACAGCTTCATTGTCATGCCCTTTGTCCCGAGTGGCACACTAACTGATTCCATGCAGGGTCAGCCGCTCCCGCTTCCCCGCATCCGTCAGGTCATTTCCCAGGTCGGCGATGCACTCAGCTATGCTCACGGCCGCGGCTTGATTCATCGCGATGTCAAACCCAGCAATGTCCTGATAGACGAAAGCGGCAACTGTCTATTGACTGACTTTGGCTTGGCGCGAATGGTCGAAGCCAGTGTGAACTTGACAGCTATTGGGACCATCATGGGCACGCCCGCTTACATGTCTCCTGAGCAAGGCTCCGGCAGCAAGATAGACTCGCGGAGCGACATCTACTCACTTGGCATCATCTTGTATGAGATGGCGACTGGCCGCGTACCTTACAGAGCTGAGACACCCGTTGCGGTTGTGTTCATGCATACTTCCGCGCCGCTGCCCTTGCCTCGCAGCGTGAACCCGGACCTCCCGGAGGCCGTGGAGCGCGTGATCCTGAAAGCTCTAGCCAGGAATCCGGACGACCGCTATCAGACGGCCGAAGACCTAGTGGCGGCTCTGAAACGCGCTATTCCCGAAACGCCGATGGTGACGAGCAAACCCGAGTCGCGGCTCACCCCCAGGCCCAAGCACACCCATAAGGGCGCATCTCCAACACTGGTTGCGCCCCCGGCAGGAGGGGCGATTCCGCCATTGGCGCCCAAGAGGCGGATACCCGGCTGGGCTTGGGCCTCTGCCGTCGTATTGCTGGGGCTGATGGCGGCGGGAGGCATCTTCCTTGCCAATCGGATAAAGACACCATTGGAGTCTGCTATTGCGTTGATCCCGCCCCATCCCACGGCTAGCGCCCTGCCGCCAACCTACGTGCCAGTGAAAACGATGCCTGCTGCGGTCCCAACCCCAACCGCTCGGCTGGCGCCAACGGAGAGACCCGCCCCCAAGATCATGGTCGGGGAAGTGACTGAGGCGGGCGGGGTTAATGTCAGTTCCTTCAACGCCCTCTGTTGGGAGGGCATCCAGGACGCCTTGACGCAGCTGGGCGTTGACGGCAAGTACCTCGAGTCCAGCCAGCAGTCGGACCACGCCAGGAACATCCAGCAGCTGTTGTCGGAAGATACGGATCTGATCGTGACCGTCGGCTTCCTGCTGGGGGTTGACACCGGGACCGCTGCCAAGGCGAATCCGGACAGGCACTTCGCCATCATTGACCACACTTTCCCAGACTGCGGGCCGGGTGCGGCCGAGGGCAAGGATTGCGGTTCGGCCACCGAGCTGGCCAACGTGCGAGGCCTGCTCTTCCAGATCGACCAGGCCTCTTTCCTGGCCGGCTACCTGGCCGCTGGCATGACCAAGACCGGGAAAGTCGGTACCTTCGGTGGCATGCAGATCCAGGGCGTGACGATCTACATGAAGGGCTTCCAGGCGGGCGTCAAGTACCATAACCAGGTGCACGGGACGAGCGTGGCGGTCCTCGGGTGGGATGACACCACCCAGAAAGGCCTGTTCACCGAAAACTTCAATTCGACTGACGATGGCCGCTCCTTTGCCGCCTCGCTGGTTCAGGAGGGCGCGGACATCATTTTCCCGGTCGCTGGACCGACGGGCCTGGGTTCAGCAGCCTACTGCAAGGACAGCGGCAAGTGCCTGATCATC
>JAPLGR010000272.1 GCA_026390045.1 Chloroflexota bacterium
AACCTTGGTGGAAGTTTATCGGCAGGGGGAGATCACAATCTTCCGTTTCGATGCGTGACAGCCGACGGATGCTGCCGCGCCCGGCAGCATCACGCACGGCGGTCAAATACTCATCACATCGCAGCCATGTGAGGCTCTGGCATCGGGGTGAAAAGAATCGCGGACCGCGTCGTCTGGATCGTTGCGCTTGGCCCTCTGCTGCTCCTGGGCCCGGCCCTTGCGCAGGGCCGAGTCATGTTCTGGGGGACGCCGCTTCTTCAATTCCTCCCGTGGCGGATCTACGCCCTCGACGTCCTCCGCCAGGGCTACCTGCCGCTCTGGAACCCGCTTGTCGGAATGGGCGTGCCCCTGCTTGCGAACTACCAGTCGGCCTTGCTCTATCCGCCAAACCTGCTGCTGTTCTTCGGTGCCCCGGCATGGCTCTCGACTCTGTTGGTGATGCTGCATCTCATCCTTGCCGGGGCCGGCACAGCTCTCCTTGCGCGCCACCTCGGATTGGACCGGCTCGGGCAATGCGTCGCCGGACTGGCGTTTGGCCTCTGCGGCCATCTCGTCGCGCGCTCTGGCTTCTTCAGCATCAACGCTGCAGCTGCTTGGCTGCCTTGGGTCATCCTTTCGGCCGATCGGATCGTCCTGAATCTCCCGACCGCGAGCAAGTGGCGTGTGCGGGTAGGGACCTGCATTCCTCTGGCGATTGTGTTCGCGCTGCAGTGGACTGCTGGGCATGCACAGACGGCTTGGTACACCCTTGTGCTGATGGCCGCCTGGGTCCTGTGGCGCTCCACCAGAGGTGGCGTGCGGTCGTTGGGGATCAGCGTGGCGGGGATCGCCGCCGCCGGCGCCCTGGCGTTTGCCCTTGCGTCTCCGCAGCTGCTTCCCACGCTGGAGTACTTAGCGCAATCCTACCGAGCGGAGACGCTCGACGCGGAGTTGGCGCTGACATACTCCTTCTGGCCCTGGCGTTTCCTTGGCCTGCTTGCGCCGGGCGCCTTCGGGAGCCCCGCCTCGGGCGACTACTGGGGCTATGGCAACTTCTGGGAGGATGCGATCTACGTGGGCGTCCTGCCACTGCTTCTGGCAGCGGTCGCGCTTGTGCGCGGCTTCCTCCGCCGAGGATCTCAGGCCGGGCTGGTGCGCTTCCTCGCGGCTTTGGGGGCTGTCGTCATTGTGCTGGCGCTGGGCCGCAACACTCCTGTGTTCCCGTGGCTCTTCCGGACGGTTCCCACGTTCGGCCTGTTCCAAGCCCCGACGCGGTGGATGTTGCTGCTTGAGCTGTGTCTGGCGCTGCTGGCAGGTGCGGGCGCGTCCGCCTGGGCTCTGGTGGTGATGGCCGATGTTGTCGTTGCTGGCTCGGGTCTCAATCCGACAACCACCGCGGATCTCTACCACGGCGACACGAAGCTGTCTGCCGTGGTGGACGATGGACATCGCACCTACTTCCCCGCGGACCTCGAACAGGAAGTCAAGTTCGAGTGGGCGTTCAGGTTCGACACCTTCCACGCGTTGGTGGACTGGCGCCAGGTTCGAGAGGCCGGGCTCCCCAATGTTGCGCTACTGGAGGGAATCCCGTCGGCCTCGAACTTCGACCCCCTGCAACCCCAGCGCTGGGTCACATGGAGGAACACGTTGGAGAGCGGGGGGAGTCCAGTTGTCCTCCTGCAGCTGATGGACGTCGGATGGATCGCGAAGTCCAGGCCCTCGCAGAGTGTGCCGGTGGAGTTCGATGCCGTGGCCGGCAGTGAACGCGTGCGAATCGTACCGGATGCGCTCCTGGTCGAATCTGGTGACGCAGCGCTTGCTGCAGTCACCGCAGACGGGTTCGACCCGTGGGCCGAGGTGATTGTGGAAGCTTCGGCCGGGCAGCCACTCCCTGCGTCCGGGGGATCAGGGATCGCGATACTGATGCCTTCGGCGGACCCGAACCGGGTCGTTATCGAGGTCGAGGCCGATGGGCCTGCGTGGCTTCTACTCTCCGACACCTGGTATCCCGGTTGGGAGGCGCGGATTGACGGCGTTGGCGTGTCAGTCTGGAAGGGCGACTACCTCTTCCGGGCTGTGCCTGTTCTATCCGGCAAGCACGTCGTTGAGTTCGTCTACCGGCCGGCGTCCTTCCTCGCGGCGGTCGTCCTCTCCGTCGCGGCGATGGTCCTTCTGGCCTGGGCGATCTGGTACGGTCGCTTGAGTGCTGCGGGCAGCGTGCCTGCTCCATCCTCATGACCCAACCGCGCGGCATCGTGCGGTAAACTTGTCGTCTAGTCCGGGACGCGTGACGCGCCGCGCGGGGAGTGGCAATGCAGGTCGTCCAGGGTCTCGCTGACCGTCTGATTGAGAATGTTGAGAAGGTAATCGTCGGGAAGACGGAGGTCATCCGCCTGACCGTCATCGGCCTGTTGTGCCAGGGTCACTTGCTGATCGAGGACGTCCCTGGAACCGGCAAGACGATGCTGGCCAAGAGCTTGGCCCGTTCGATCGGCGGAACGTTCAACCGCATTCAGTTCACCCCGGACATGCTGCCGAGCGACGTGACCGGCGTCTCAATGTTCAACCAGAAGACCGCGGAGTTTGAGTATCGACCTGGGCCTGTGATGGCCAACATTGTGCTGACCGACGAGGTCAACCGTGCGACGCCCAAGACGCAATCGGCGCTTCTGGAAGCGATGGAAGAGCGCCAGGTGACGGTCGACGGCGTGACCCATCTCTCTCCATCGCCCTTCATGGTCCTGGCCACGCAGAACCCGATTGAGTACGAGGGCACCTTCCCGCTGCCGGAGGCGCAGCTCGACCGGTTCCTGATGCGGATCAGCATCGGGTATCCATCCCCTTCGGAAGAGATCCGGATGATTGAGGCACAGCAGATCTCGCACCCGGTGGACAGCCTTCAGCAAGCCATCTCGATAGAGGAGCTTCGGGAAGCTCAATCGGCCGTGAGGCATGTCACGGTGACGGCGGAGATGAAGCGCTACATCCTTGAGCTCGTGACCGCCACGCGGCGGCATGAGGACGTATACGTGGGCGCCAGCCCACGCGGGAGCCTGGCGCTCTTCCGCTCGGCGCAGGCGCGCGCCTCGGTCGCCGGACGCGATTTCGTCGTTCCGGATGACGTCAAGGCGCTCGCTGTCCCGACGCTGGCGCACCGATTGATTGTCGGATCGGCCGCTCGGGTGCGGGACGTCGACACGCGCGCCATCATCCAGGAGATCCTGCACTCACTCCCCGTCCCGGGAGGCGAGATCGGCCGATGACTGGCCGCGCCCGCGGGGTCGCCTTGCTGTTCGCCGCCTGCTTGGTGGCCGGCTTGATCAGCGGCCGCCCGGTCTTCTTCAACCTGTCCTACGTCTGCCTGGGAGTCCTACTGGTGTCCTTCCTCTGGTCGCGCACGGCGTTGCGCGGCGTTTCGGTGATGCGCCGACCGGGCAGCACTCGCTCACAGGTTGGGCACGCCTTCGAAGAGGCGATCACGCTGGTGAATCGCAGCCGCATCCCCAAGCTGTGGGTCGAGCTGCGCGACGAGTCGGAGCTGCCCGATCACCGCACGTCGGTCGTGATGGTCGGCGTCGGGGGCGGGCGGGAGCGTTCGCAGTTGGTGCGCACGTACTGCACGCTGCGAGGCCGGTTCCGCCTCGGACCGGCGCACCTGCACGCCGGTGATCCGTTCGGCCTGTTCCCGGTCTCGCGGCCGGTCCCGCAGGTTCATCAGCTAGTTGTGCTGCCGCTGGTGACGCCCCTGCCGTCGTTCCCGCTGCCCTCCGGAAGACTTCAAGGTGGCGTGGCGGTCACAGAACCCACGCAGCAGATCACACCCAACGCGGCCGGCGTGCGCGAATACCTTCCGGGTGACAGCTTCAATCGCATCCACTGGGTTTCCACCGCGCGGCGCCAGCGGCTGATCGTCAAGGAGTTCGAGCTCGATCCGCTCGGGGATGTGTGGGTTGTTCTCGACACCAACCGCAGCGCGCAGTGGAAGCTGCCTGAGGCGCAGCGATCCACGCGCGAAAGCTCCTTCCTTCCCCGTCGGATCAGCCTGCCCCCGGCGACGATCGAGTATGGCGTGGCGTGCGCCGCGTCGCTGGCCCAGCACTTCCTGCGCCAGGACCGATCGGTGGGCTTCCTGGCGTATGACCGCGTGCGGCACAGCATCCAGCCCGACCGCGGCGCGCCGCAGCTGATTCGGGCGCTGGAGACACTGGCGGTGATCGACGGCGCAGGGGAGACCGCCATGGAAGATGTGCTGCGGATCGAAGATACTCACCTGACGCGCGGCGCCATGATCCTGGTGATCACCGCCTCGGCCAGCCCGGGGCTGGTGCCCGCACTGCGCGCCCTGCGTATGCGGTCGTTGACCCCGATCCTCGTGCTGCTGGCTTCGGGCTCTTTCGGTGCGCCCGAGGACAACGTCCTGCACGCGGCTGAAGCGGGGCGCGCAGGCATTCCGGCCCGACTCGTGTGCTGCGGGGACTCGCTCGAGATCGCCCTTTCGCGGCCGGCGGCTCTTGGGGCGCTGCGCTCGGCCGCCTGACCTGCCCGGAGTGAGCATGAATCGACGCATGCTTCTGCTGACGACGTTCACGGCCGGCATGACCAGCCTGGGGATTGAGCTTGCGGCCTCGCGCCTGCTGGGGAATGTCTTCGGCACGACCAATCTCGTCTGGGCCAACATCATCGGGCTGATCCTGATCTACCTGACGGCCGGCTACTTCCTCGGAGGCCGGTGGGCCGATCGCTCGCCGCACGCGACTACGTTCTACCGGCTGGTGCTGTGGGCGGCGTTCACGTCGGGGCTGATCCCGATCGTTGCCCATCCTGTCCTGCGCTGGGCGGCGGCCGCCGTCGAGGACCTGAACGCAGCCATCATGGCAGGTTCCTTCCTCGCCGTCCTGATCCTGTTCTGTATCCCGGTCACGCTCCTGGGGTGCGTTTCGCCCTTTGTGATCCGGCTGCTGCTCGATGACAGCTCACGCGCCGGCCAGACCTCCGGGCAGGTGTATGCCCTGTCCACGCTGGGATCGATCCTGGGAACGTTCCTGCCCGTACTGTGGCTGATTCCTGAGATCGGTACGGCGCGCACCTTCCTCGTGTTCAGCGGTAGCCTCCTGCTGGTCGGGCTGATCGGCATGTCGACGGCTGATCGGCGCCAGGCGCTGATCCACTTGTGGATGCCGGTGGTGCTCGCCGGGCTGGCGTGGTGGGCACTGCGCGGCCCGATCAAGGAAAGCACGGGTCAGCTCTACGAGAGCGAGTCCGCCTACAACTACATCCAGGTGCGTGAGGCTGGGGGAGTGCGCTACCTGATGCTCAATGAGGGGCAGGCGGTCCATTCGGTCTATGATCCGGCCGGAGGCCCCACCTACGGAACATGGGACTACTTCCTCGCCGCCCCGTTCTTCAATGCCGCCCCATTTGAGGCGGACGAGGTGCAGCGGCTGGGGATCGTGGGGCTCGCCGCCGGGACGATCGCGCAACAGTACACGCAGGTCTTCGGGCCGCTTCCGATCGACGGCTGGGATATCGATCCGGAGGTGATGGAAGTAGGGCGCGAATACTTTGCCATGACCGAGCCCAACCTGAACGCGATCGCCCAGGACGGCCGGTGGGGGTTGGAGCACAGCGGGCAGATGTACACCGTGATCGCCGTGGATGCGTATCGGCCACCCTATATCCCGTGGCAGCTGACGACGCGCGAGTTCTTCGAGATCGTGCGCGAGCACCTGACGGCGGACGGCGTGGTGGCGATCAACGTCGGGCGCACGCCCGAGGACCGCCGCCTGATTGACGCGCTGGCCGGCACGATGGGCGTCGTGTTCCCGAGCGTACACGTCGTGGACGTTCCCGGGACGTTCAACACGATGGTCTACGCTACGGTGCAGCCGACTGTGTCGGGGAACCTGGAGCGCAATCTGGAGCACCTCCAGGAGTCCGGGGCGCCTCCCCTCTTGTTGGATGTGGTGAGACGCGCGGCCGACAACCTGGCGCCGACCCCCGCATCCGGCGTTGCCTTCACCGATGATCGGGCGCCGGTGGAAACACTGGTGAACTCGATCGTGATCCGTTTCGTCCTGGCCGGTCAGCTCGAGACGCTGTCGGTGGAGTGAGGTGAACATGGGAGAACAGAAGCCGATGGCGTGGTGGGCACGCGTCGCGCGCGTCCTGTTGTGTGTGACGCTGCCCGTGGCTCTGTTGCTGACCACGGTCCGGCTGCTCCTCACGCCGGCCTTCGTCCGCCTGGACTATGGCCTGCCTGGCTTCCCGCAGGATCCCTACGGGTTCAGCGCGTCGGGGCGGATCTACTGGGCGGACATCGCCCTTGAGTACCTGCTGAACGACGAGCCGATCTCGTTTCTGGGAGACCTGCAGTTTGAGGACGGAGCCAGCGTCTACAACGAGCGTGAGCTGAAGCACATGCTGGACGTCAAGCTCCTGGTCCAGGACGCGATGTCCGTCTGGCTGGCGTCCCTTGCGGCAAGCCTGGTCATCGTGTTGGCCATGGGCCAGTTCGGCGGCAAGACCCAGGCATGGCGTGCGCTTCGGGCTGCGTCGCTCACGACTCTGGCGGTTATGGGTGTGCTCCTGGTCCTGATCGCTGCCGTCTTCCAGTTCGTGTTTGTCGGGTTCCACCGCATGTTCTTCCAGGGCGACTCGTGGTTGTTCCTGTACAGTGACACACTCATTCGCCTGTTTCCTGAGCGGTTCTGGCTGACGGCGTTCGTGGCGATCGTTGCAGGGACGATCGCGCTGGCCTGCCTGCTGTGGTTGGTGAGCCGCGAGGCGCTGCGCAGCATGGCGGAGACTCCCCCGGCAGCGGCCTAATCCTCGTGCGGAAACAACAGCGCCCGGCCATCTTGGCCGGGCGCAACTCTGGTACGCGCAGCATGGGCGCTGACTAGGAAGGTGGAAGTCCTTCCCGGGGGTTGATGGCACCCACCGTAGCCAAGGGCAAGGGCGTCGTCGTGAGGCGGGGTCCGGAGGAAGCCGGAGGCAAACCCGCGACCTGAGGGACACGAACCCG
>JAPLGR010000175.1 GCA_026390045.1 Chloroflexota bacterium
CCAGGATCTCCAGGTTGGCCAGCGAAGCGGCCAGCCACTTCAGCCCGCACAGTTCAAACTGGACGGTCAGTTCCTCTTCGCCGTCGGCGATCCGCGATTCCAGCACCATGCCCTCGCCGAAGGAAGGATGCCGCACGCGCATTCCGGCGCGGTAACTGGCCCCGATAGTGGTCGGAATCCGGCCCTCCCAGCGAGTCTGCCGCTCGTAGACGGCCTGAGCGCGGGTGAGCCGGGTTGGTGCGCCGCCATCGACCCGGTCGGCCGGGAGGTCGTCAAGAAAGCGAGAAGGCTCCGTCAGCGACGAAGTGCCTGCAGTATGCCGTCGGAAGGCGCGCACCAGGAACAAGCGGTTCATGGCGCGTGTGATCCCAACGTAGAACAGCCGCCGCTCTTCGGCCATGGCCTCGGGGTCATCATAGGAACGCTGATGGGGAAGCAGGCCGTCGTCCAACCCAACAATGAACACGACGGGAAACTCGAGACCCTTGGCGGCATGCAGCGTGAGCAGAGTGGGGGCTGCTTGAGCGTCGGCCAACGTATCCTGATCGGACACCAGTGCCACGTTTTCGAGAAAGACCCCCAGGCCGATCTCGGGATCTTCTTGGGCCAGGGCAAGCAGTTCCTCCACGTTGGCCCAGCGATCCTCTCCCTCTTCGGTCCCGTCGTCGATGTACTCGCGGTAGTGCACGTCGTGCAGGACGGTCTCAAGGAGGGTCGCCACTGGCGCGGAGGTCGCCAGCGAACGCCAGGCAGCCAGGTGCAGGCCGAAGTCGGCCAGGGCCAAAGCAGGACGAGCGCCGAAGGCCTGTCGGAAGACAGGCTCGTGTCCGGACAAGTCCTCCAAGATGGATGAGGCGCGGATGTGCTTCTCTTCGGTGAGTCCCAGCAGGGTCTCAATGGTCTTGGCGCCGAGCCCGCGGGGCGGAGTGTTCAGCACGCGGAGCAGGCTCACCTGATCGGAAGGGTTATGGATTAAGCGCAGGTAGGCAAGGAGGTCCTTGACCTCGCGCCGACCGTAGAAGCGCTGTGCTCCGACCAGGCGATAGGCCAGTTTGTGCCGCAGAAAGGCCTCTTCTAGGGAGCGCGACTGAGCGTTGGTGCGGTACATCACCGCCACGTCGCCCAGGTCCCACTCCTTTGAGGCCGCGCCGGTGACGATGGTCTCGAGGACATACAGTGCCTCATCGGCCTCGTCGTATGCCTCGTGGATGTTGACGAGTTCACCCCGGCCGCGATCGGTGAACAGCTGTTTGCGCTGCCGACCCGCCGCCCGGTCGATTACGCCCATAGCGACATCGAGAATGATCTGGGTGGAGCGGTAGTTCTGTTCGAGCAGGAACACCCTCGCCTGGGGATAGTCCTCCTGGAAGCGGCGCACATTGCGAACATCGGCCCCGCGCCAGCGGTAGATGGACTGATCGGGGTCGCCCACGGCATACAGATCCGGTTGGCTGCCGGCGAGATGGCGAAGCCACTGGTACTGGGCCGTGTTGGTGTCCTGGAACTCGTCGACGAGCACATGGGGGAAGCGGCGCCGGTAGGCGAGACGTACCTCCTCATGATCCCGGACCAGCTGGACTGCGAACATGAGCAGGTCGTCAAAGTCCAGGGCGTTGTTTTGCAGTAGCAGCTGCTGGTAGCGCAGGTAGGTGCGCTTGGCCACCTCGCCGAGGTAGCTATCGGCGGCGAAGTCCTGCGGCTCGATCAGTTCGTTCTTGGCGCGGGAGATCATCCCCAGCACGCGGCCCGGGGCGATCTGCTTCGGGTCGAGATTCATCTCCTTGAGGATCTGACGAATCAGGCTGAGCTGGTCGTCGTCGTCGAAGATGACGAAGTCGCGGCTGAAGGGGAAGTGGCCGGCCTCGCGGCGCAGCATGCGGGCACACAACGCATGGAAGGTGCCGAGGCTGACGGCCTCGCGCCCGACGGTCAGGCCGACCATGGCCTCGACCCGTGACCGCATCTCGCGGGCGGCCCGGTTGGTGAATGTCATGGCCATGATCTGGGATGGCGGGATAGCCAGGTCCTGGATCAGATAGGCAATGCGATGTGTGAGGACGCGCGTCTTGCCGGATCCGGGGCCGGCGAGGATAAGTGACGGCCCCGGAGGCGCGGTCACCGCCTCGCGTTGCTGGGGATTCAATCCTTGGAGCAAGTCCATGAGCGGAAGGATTCTAACATCGGAGGCGGGCGGTGGTCTGGAGTCGCCGCCGGCCATCCGTGTCGGGAACCCGGCAAGAGCCTATGGCCGAGGCCCGATCTCCAGCGTTCCGGCGCTGGCAAGCAGGCCGCCGAGGGGATGGTTGGCTAGCGCCAGCACGCGGCTGTCGGCGAAGTAGGAGAAGTCGAAGTGGACCTCGTCGCCGGCGGCTTTCCCTGGCAAGGGCATCAAGCGCGCGGTGAGCTGCTTTGCGTGGCGCAGGCTGATGGCGCCGACGTCGATCAGCACGGCAGCCAAGGCCGACAGTGAGGCGTCGCCCGGAAGCGGAACGACATCCAGCCCGGTGCCGCACAGCGTGGAGTACAGCAGCAGGTCTGTCACCGTCAGCTGTCCGCTTGCGGCCCGCGCCGCGAGGATCGAGTCCTCCAGCACGGGCATGAACAAGCCGCAGAAGCCCGTACGGCGGAACTCCGCCTTGTCAAGACAGTCTGCGAGGAAGGCGCAGGCGGCAGAAGAACCGGGCGAGCCGACCGCCGAGGGCCCAAAGGCCTCGATGGCCGAGCCCAGCGAGCGCGCGGGTTCAGGATACGGCGCCAGGGAGAAGTCGATGCCAAGGAACTGAACATCCGCCTGAGTGAGTGTGGGTTGGAGGAGCCGCTCGAACGCCGCGGCATGGGCCTCGATCATGCCAACCAGCCGACGGCGGGCTTTGGCCGGTGACGTCACGTCACGCAGTGCGTCGACGGCTAGTTCGGCCGCCTCGGTTGCCACAGCGACGGCCGGGTCGCCACGGTCGGCGTACGCGGCCGGGAAGAATGGCGAACCAGGCAACACACAGGCCAGCGCGGCAAAACGCAAATTGGCGAAACCGTCGGGTGTGATGGAGGAAGCGCGTTGGATCACGTCTGCGGCGGCATCTGTCGCGGGAAGCGAAAGGCCTGCCTCCGGGCTGGCAATGACCGCTGATGTAAACACATTCTCGGTTGCCGCCAGGAGGTCGGGGATGACGGCGTACCCCGGCAGTTCGTCGGGAAGGGCGGGGCCGATCGCAGCGTAGTCCAGACCATGGACAAAACACTGCGCCTCCAGCTGGCGCGCCAGTTCAGGACGATCGGCGGGTGCAACGGGGCGCCCCATCTGGGATGGCGGGGGCGTGGCAAACCGCAGGGACTGCACGGTGTAGCCGGAATCCTGCAGGACCTTGCGCGCCGCGTGCAGCGTCTCGGCCAGCGCGGCGACGCGGCGGGGGTCGATCGGCCACCCCGGGTCGAGGAAACCGGTCAGAGCGCGCACGTTCATGGCATGCCTCGCTGGCGGGCAATCTCGAACAGCAGGACGCCGGTCGCGACTGCGGCGTTAAGCGACTCACTCTGTTGGGCGGTGGGAACGTGCACGCGTCGCGCCGGGAGCGCGCGGACCGCCTCGCTCGGGCCGTGAGCCTCGCTGCCGATGATCAGGGCGCAGGGTGAACGCCAGTCGACCTGCGCATGCGGAACCCCACTGCGGGCCTCGGCCAGCCACAAGTCCAGCCCTTCGACGGATGCCGGGAGGTCGGCGGGTGTCACGCTGTGCATCGGCAGATGAAAGTGCGCGCCGGCGGCGGCGCGGACGACCTTGGGATTGAACGGATCGACCGTATCGCCGGTGAGCACCACGAGTTGGACGCCGGCGGCCAGAGCGGTGCGCAGCATGGTCCCCAGATTGCCGGGATCGGAGACACCATCGAGGACTAGGGCCAGGTCGAGACGTGGGGGTGGGTGCAGCAATGGCGCCTGGACGATGGCAACCAACCCCGGCGGCGTCTCGGTCCCGGAACAGGCTGCCATGACGGATGGAGAGACCGTCTCGGTCTCGGCCCCCAGCTTCGCCAGGCTGTTGACCAGCCCACGACCGCGGGCGTCGAGGTCCTCGGTGTAGAGGACAAGGCGAGCCTGTGCTTCTGCGACCACCGCCTCTCGTGCCAGATGCAGCCCTTCGATCACGAAGGCCTGCTCCTGTTCACGGGCACGCTTGCGCGTCTGGAGAGCGCGAACAGCCTTGACGTGCGGGTTCTGAGTGGAAGTGATCATGAGGGAAGGATGCTCTCTGGCCAACGGCGTGCGAATTCGGAAGCGAAGACCTGAACGCTTGGCCGGTCGATCAATGTGATGCGCACCTGCGTGAGGGGACTGGAAGGATGCGCGGCGAAGAAGCCAAGGATGGCCTCGATCAGGATGCGCGCCCCCCGGTCTTTGGGGAATCCGAAGATGCCGGTTGAGATCGCGGGCAGCGCGAGACTCGAGAAACCCCGTTGGTCCGCCAGGCTCAGTGCGCCGGTGATTGCGGCGTGTAGCTTGGCATCCTCATCGCCCTCGCCCCACACCGGCCCGACAGCGTGGATGACGTAATGGCATGGGAGGCGGCCGGCGCCGGTCAGCGCGGGGGAGGCTTGCTCGATCGGCCCGCGAGCCCGCACCCAGGCATCGCTCTCTTCCTGGATCTGCACGCCGCCGCGGCGCACGATCG
>JAPLGR010000473.1 GCA_026390045.1 Chloroflexota bacterium
GCTTCGGCGAATGGGCCCAGATGGGGCGGTGGATCGCCTGACGCTCGATCTGGCGCCGGGTGCGATGTTGCAGGCGGTGGTCGACGCGCTGGGGATCGTGCTGAAGGATGATGCCGTCTTGCTGGTGGTCAACAACCGGATCGCCGGAGCGGAGACGCCGCTTGCGGATGGCGACGAGGTCCGATTGATCCCGGCGATGTCTGGCGGAGACTGACGCGGTCAGTCAAATCGACGGCAGGCTGAGAAAAGTGCTGGGCCGGGGCGGCCCCGCTTGTGTTTCAGGTCAGCAAGTGGGAGAAGATGACCATGTCGTCGCCCGGCGCGTAGAAATCCGGCACGGTCGCACTGTGGGTGTAACCGATGCGGTGGTAAAAGGCGCGCGTCGGCTCGTACTCGGCACTACCGGACGTGTCGAGCTTGATCATCCGTCCTCCCAGCGCCCGCACCTCGTCTTCCACGCGCGCTATCAGCGCTCGTCCGACCCCCTGACCGCTGGCGGCCGCGCTGACCGCGATCCAGTACAGATCGAATGTGCCCTGGGTGAGGGGGGTGGGGCCGAAGCAGGCGAAGCCCAGCAGTTTCCCCTCGTCCATCGCGCTCAGGAAGAAGTACCCGTCGTGGTCCTCCTGCGTCAGGTACGCTTCCAGGAGCTCGGCAACGGTCTCGGCCTCTTCCTTGGAGAAGAGAGGCTCCGCCCCGGCGAGGTGGAGGATGGAACCTGCGTCTTCAGGCTGTGTGGGGCGGATGACGATCATGGCCGGGAGGCGAGGGCCATCTTGACGATCGTCAGCACCATCGAGGAGTAGGTGTAGCCGGCGGCGCGGGCGGAGCGGAAGAACCCCGCTTCCGGATTCAGATCGGGATTCACGTTGACTTCCAGGACGTAGGGTTCGCCGTCCCGCAGCCGCATGTCGACCCGGGCGAAGCCCTTCACGCCCAGCAGCTGGAACGTGCGGATGGCTACGTCTTCGATCCGTGCCTGGTCGTCCGGCGAGAGCCGGGCAGGGCAGATGCCGGGGGTGTGCTTGTACTCGGGCGAGTCCTCGACCCACTTGGCGTCGAAGGTCACCAGCTTCTGCAGCGGATCCTTGGTCCACTCGAAGACGATCTCGGAGATCGGCAGCACTTCAGGATCGCCGTTGCCCCACAGGGCGACGTTGATCTCGCGCCCGACGATGAACTCCTCGACCAGCGCCGGCTGATGGTAGGTGCGCAGCACAAGGTCGACCTGGGCCTGGAGCTGCTCCTGGGTCTGCGCGACCGAGTCCTGCGTGATGCCGAAGCTGCCGCCCTCAGCAACCGGCTTGACGATCGCCGGCAGCGGCACCTGCAGGCTGCGGTCGCTCCGGCGATGGAACACCTGGTAGCGCGGTGTCTGCAGGCCGTTGGTCTCGAGCAGTCGCTTGGCCACCAGCTTGTTGCCGCTGCGGCGCAGCGACTGGTAGCTGCCGCCGGTGTGGGTGAAGCCCATCGACCGCAGCAGGCGCGGCACCTCGGCCTCGGTGAAACCGCGGCCGCCGAGGCTTTCGACCAGATTGAACACGACCGTGCGGCGCGGGTCGAAGGGGCGCATGACGCTTGCCACGTCGTCCCAGACCGGCGCCAGATGGACCGCACCAACCTCGCCCTCCAGCGCTTCGGCGACGCGCTGCGCGACCATTTCGGTTTCCTGATCGGCGAGCAGATCATCCGGCCGGCCGCGCTCGAGACCCAGCGCCAGGCTGTACAGGACGACCACTTCAACCGCGCTGAGGTCGGTGATGCGGCGCTGGCGGCGACGAGGTTCGACAACAACGTCCGGCAGGAACGTCGGATCAGGCGCGGCGATCTCGAGAGTTTCGATTCGCGGCTCAGGAGACTCGGTCTGCACGACGGTGCGTCGCGCCGAGGCGGAGCGCGCGGTCACCCGCCGGGCCGCTGGGCCCTCGGGCTCTTCGGAGTCTTGTTTGCGTGACTTGGGAGACGGCGTCGCCGCTGTTCTGGCGACTTCTGGACGCTGACGGGAAGGCATGGTCGACGGATTTGGCTCCCGGCGGGCAGCGGGCAACGTTGTTTGCTGGCCGCCAATTTCTAATTCGCTTGCAAGTTTACCATAGAGTTATGGCTAGGTCAAGCATCCTATGCTAGCCCCTAGGTACCATGTGCCATCTTGGGCCACCCGTGGCGGTCACATCGATTCTGACGTGTTGACGGAAGATGGGGCGCGGCGGAGAGGGAACCTTAAAGGCCGCCGCAAGCCGGTTTCTTTAAGATTACTGGAAGGCGACACCCTCGCTTCTCCGGAGCGGGGGATCCGAGGAGTCCTGTACGAAGTCCGTCCCGATTGGCGCAGCCAGGCGACTGGAGTAGAGTGGATCGACGGCTGAGCGCGACGCGGCGCATGTCGGGGGCCGTGAGGGAACGAACTGAGGTGTGACGATTGTGTGCGAGCGAATCTCGACTGCTCCAGCGGCTGGGTGATGGCTCGCGTCGGGAGCGAATGCCGGCATGACACTGAGACAAATGGAATCATCATGAGCCCTCTTGAGCTCGCGCTGGTCTGTGTTGCCATCGGGCTGGTTCTGCTGACCGGGCGGAGTATCCTGCCTGATCTACTTACCTTGGTCCAGCCTTCCCGACTGCGCTGCTGGTTCCTGGATGCCGAGCAGGAGGCGAAGACGCTCGGCGCATCTCCGTTGCTGGAGGAGTGCCTGCAGGGACTGAAGGTGCAGCATTTCTTCCTGTTGGGCATCAAGGCGGAGAAGCTGCCGCTGTGGGGGAAAGACTACCGGGAGGTGGCACTGGCGGCGCGAGACCACTCAGCATTCGCCTCGATTGTGCTGCATCCCTTCGGGGCGCCGGCCAGCGTCTACCTGTACACGCCGCTGCGCGGGGGAGGGATGGTCTTCACGCGCGACTACGCCCGCGGGCCGCAGACGGAGAGCGACCGGCTCTCGGTCCGCAACGTCCCCACAGAGGATCTGGAGAAGCTGGTGAGCGATCATCGTGCCCGAGTCGAGGCGATGCGGGCGCGCGGGGCGGTGCTTGACCTCCGCCCGTCGCAAGCGGGGCGCCTGGATGCGACGCGGGCCTTCTATGCCTCGGAGTACTTCCGGCGCGCTGCCATGCCCCACATCATCCCGGGGCTGGCCGGCTTCGTCGTCTCGCTGATCCTGCTGCTCTGGGCGGTCCTCGCACCCTTGCTCAAGTGAGGCGCGTGCGCCGGCGCGTGATTCAATCCGCGGCGTGCTGCGCGAGAAAGGCCTCCACCTCCGGCAGGGTGGGGAGTCCCTGCCGCCCACCCAGCTTGCATGCGTTCAACGCCGCAGCGGCGCTGGCCAACGCGGCGGTCGAATGCAGATCCAGGCTGCGGCTGAGCCCGCTCACGAACGCCCCGTGATAGCAGTCGCCGCAGCCGGTCGTATCGACCACCTCGACCGGGAACGCGCGCTGGTGGAAGCGCGTCCCATCCCGCGAGAAGACCCAGCTGCCGCGGATGTCGTCCGTGATTGCGGCGATGGTCGGCCCCGCGTCCAGGAGCGCCGCGCCGGCGAGTTCGGGATCCTCTTCGCCTGAGTAGAGAGAGGCAAACTCGCGGGCGACGATGCATACGTCGCTTAGCGGGACGATCCGGCGCGTCTCCTCGCGGTAGCGGCCGGCGCCGCCATCGAATGATACCAACACGCCATGCTGGCGGGCATACAGGCAGGCCTGCAGGCAGGCGTCGCCATGCCGCCCGTTGACGTGCAGGTAGGAGGCCTGGTCGATTGCGGACCACGGCACCTCATCGACGGTGAGCTCCGGGGCAGTGCCCGGCGACCAGACGATTGTCCGCTTCCCGGACCCGCGCCGGACGAGGACGACCGCCGTGGCGCAGGTGTGTCCGGGCCGCGGGAGCAGGAACTCGGTCGACACACCCTCCTGCGCGTACCCTTCGCGGATCACGCTTCCGCGCCAGTCATCGCCGATGGCGTCGATCATTGCCGTGCGCGCCCCGAGCCGCGCGGCGGCCACGATGGCTGAGGCAACGGGCCCGCCGCCCTGGACGGAGAAACCATCGGCGCGCAGGACCTCCTCCTCAGCAGGCAGGTGATCGACCTGCATCAGCATGTCGACCGTGGAGACTCCCAGGCAAAGGACGTCATAGGACTTGGGTGGCATTGGATGGCGACTCCTCTCGAGTCCGGCCAACGTATACCATCAATTCGGATACAGGGTGGCCGCCTGGCAGGCTGAAGACCCGTGCCGGCTGCAGTTGGCACCGCCTCGGGAGGA
>JAPLGR010000200.1 GCA_026390045.1 Chloroflexota bacterium
CTCGGCCGCCATGTAGGCCAGTGCCAGCACGTCCTTGGGGAAACAAGACCCGCCATATCCAAGCCCGGCATCCAGGAAGGCGCGGCCGATCCGAGGGTCGTATCCCATGCCCGTAACGACTTCCTTGATGTCCGCGCCGAGCGCCTCGCAGATGTTGGCGATCTCGTTGACAAAGGAGATCTTGGTCGCCAGGAAGGCGTTCGAGGCGTACTTGATCATCTCGGCCGTCCGCAGATCCGTGATCACGATGGGCGCCCGCAGAGGCAGGTGGAGCTGGGCGACCTTCTCGGCCGCATCGGCATCGAATGACCCCAGGACGGTCCGCGCCGGATTCATGAAGTCCGCAATGGCCGAACCCTCGCGCAGGAACTCGGGGCACGAAACGACGGCGAACGGGATCGGCTTCGGCTGGGTCGAGCGCAGGATGTCGGCCACCCAGTCCCCGGTGCCCACCGGCACGGTCGATTTGTTCACGATGACCAGGGGATGCGTCATCGCGCGTGCAATCGACTCGGCCACCGCGCGGACGTGCTGCAGATCCGCCTCCCCGTCCACACCGGACGGCGTACCGACGGCAATGAAGACGAATTCCGCCGAACGCAGGGCCTCTTCGTAGGAAGTGGTGAACCGGAGCCGGGCGGCATGCACGTTCCGCTCGACCAACTCCTGGAGGCCTGGCTCGTAGATCGGCATCTCGCCGCGTTTCAGCCCTTCGATGCGCGCCGCGTCGATGTCCAGGGCCACCACGCGGTTGCCCAGATCCGCGAAACACGCGCTGGTGACCAACCCGACATAGCCGACGCCGACAACGGCGAGGTCCTTCACAAACCCTCCTTGGCCGTGCACAAGCCGGGAAACGAGCGAATAATACCATGCCTAGTTTCCGACCTTTCTACTCGCAAAAGGTCATGGTCCCACTGTGACACTCCGCACTTGCCGCAATTCCGACCGAAGGCATAGACTATTCTGGGAACATGACAAGTCTTGTCTATTAGGCCAACGATGTTGGCCAGCCCAGGAGGACCGATGCAGATCACACGTCAGGCCGACTACGCTGTCCGCGCGGTCCTCTATCTGGCTGAGCAGGAGGCGAACGGCCGCGCTCCCACCAGCCGGATCGCGCAGGAGATGCGCATCCCACCGTCTTTCCTAGCCAAGATCGTCTCTCAGCTCTCGGTGGCCGGTGTCGTGCAAACCTCGCGCGGCGCACGCGGCGGCGTGTCCCTCGCTCGCGAACCCAAAGACATCACTCTGCTCGAGGTGATCGAAGCCATCGACGGCCCGATTACCCTCAACGAGTGCGTCCCCGACCGCAGCGCGTGCGTCTTCGGTGCCGACTGCCCGGTGCATGACATCTGGTGCGACACCCAGGCGAAGCTTGTGGAGCAGCTGGGCAAGTCCAACTTCGGCGCGCTGCCGCACAGGACTGCACGCCCTTCCTGAACTGGGAGACATGATAGCAGCTGGCGCTGGCTTCCTTGCCCGACTTTGGGGGGATTGCCCGGCGCACTGCTTTGTGTCACACTCTCAGTGGACGCGGAGGTGACATGACCAGCGGGATCCCTGTCACCCGGGGGTGGGTTTTCGTCCTGAAGACCGGCGAAGTGGTCATCGACTGGGCGGACGGCCGTGTCCAGGACATCATGAGCGGCGACTTCCTCGTTTACGACGAGAAGGACTACGGACGGCCGGTGCAGGACACGGACCTGGAGAGCCTGCGCAATAATGGACTGGTTGTCTCGTGGGACGCCCGAACGGTGTACCTGGTCCCCCTCCCCGAACCTCCTCGGCACACCATCGACTGAGGACCCTGCCCACGCTGTTGAGCGGCCCCTCTCGGGGCCGCTCTTGTTTTCTGAGTATCCTGGCAGCCCTGGTCGGTTGATTTGGACAGCCCGACTGCCAAGCCTATAATCCTGCCGATCCTCGCGGAGAAGTGCATGAACGTCGACGAGGCCATCCGCTCCAAGCGCGCTATCCGCCGCTTTTCGGCCACCCCGCTGCCGGAGGGCATATTGCTCCGCATCCTGCGCGCCGGCCGGCGGGCGCAATCGTCCAAGAACACGCAGCCCTGGCAATTCATCGTCCTGCGTGATCCGGAGCGCCTGCTCGCCCTGTCGCGCCTTGGGCAATACGCCGATCACCTGGCGGGCGCGCCGGTGGGCGTCGTCATCATCACGCCTGATCCGAAGCAGCGCTGGTCCATCCTGTTCGACGCCGGGCAGGCCGCCGCCTACATGCAGCTCGCGGCCTGGGAGCAGGGTGTCGGCTCGTGCCTGGCAACGATCTACGACACGGACGAAGCACGCAACCTTCTGCATTTCCCTTCGGACTGGGAGGCCCACGTCGCGCTGTCGTTCGGCTTCCCGGCCGAGCCGGAAGAGATGAGCCGTCCACTTCGCCCAGGCGGGCGCAAGCCGCCGGACGAGTTGTTCCATTTCGAGGAGTGGGGACGCCGCACCTGACGCCGCCTTTCGCGCCCCCCGCCCTCAGCGTGATGCCTGGAGAGACGCATGGCAACCCACCGCACCATCCGCGCCCCTCGCGGCGCCCAGCTATCCTGCAAGAACTGGCTGATCGAAGCCCCCTACCGCATGATCCAGAACAACCTCGACCCGGAGGTCGCGGAGCGGCCGGATGACCTCGTCGTCTACGGCGGCCGCGGCCAGGCGGCGCGCAATTGGGAGTGCTTCGACGCCATCCTGGATTCGCTTCGGAAGCTCGAACCCGATGAGACGCTCCTCGTCCAATCTGGCAAGCCAGTGGCAGTGTTCCGCACCCACCCCGACGCGCCGCGCGTGCTAATCGCCAACTCGAACCTCGTCCCCCACTGGGCGACGCAGCAGAAGTTCGACGAGCTGGCGGCACGCGGGCTGATGATGTACGGGCAGATGACGGCGGGTTCGTGGATCTACATCGGCACACAGGGGATCCTGCAGGGCACGTATGAGACGCTGGGATCCCTCGCCCGCCTGCGCGGCTGGCCATCGCTGGAGGGCAAGTTCGTGCTGACCGCCGGGCTCGGGGGCATGGGCGGCGCCCAGCCGCTGGCGGTGACGATGAACGGCGGTGTCGGCTTGATCGTCGAGGTCGATCCGGCGCGCGCTCAGCGCCGGCTGGAGACCGGGTACGTGGACCGCGTCGTCGACACGCTCGAGGAAGCGATGACTCTGGTCGACGAGGCGCGGGAGGCGCGGCGGCCGCTGTCCGTCGGCTTGATCGCCAATGCCGCCGACGTGTACCCCGAGCTGGTGGTGCGCGGCGTGATCCCTGACGTTGTCACCGATCAGACGCCGGCGCACGACGTCATGATGTACGTCCCACACGGCCTGAGCCTGGCGCAGGCCGATGAACTGCGACGCGGCAATCCGGCCGAGTATGGCCGGCGATCGATGCAGTCAATGGCGCGGCACGTGCAGGCGATGCTGGATTTCCGGCGCAACGGGGCGGAGGTCTTCGACTACGGCAACAACCTCCGTCAGCGCGCCTTCGATGCGGGAGTCTCGGACGCCTTCGAGTTCCCCGGATTCGTCCCGGCCTACATCCGTCCTCTGTTCTGCGAGGGCAAGGGGCCGTTCCGCTGGGTGGCACTCTCGGGTGATCCCGAGGACATCTACCGCACCGACGCGGCGATCCTCGATCTGTTCCCGCACGACGACCACCTGCGGCGGTGGCTGACCATGGCGCGGGAGAAGGTCCACTTCCAGGGTCTTCCGGCGCGCACCTGCTGGCTGGGGTACGGCGAGCGCGCCCGGGCCGGCATCCGCTTCAATGAGATGGTGGCCCGCGGGGAGCTCCGCGCGCCGATCGTGATCGGACGCGATCATCTGGACGCCGGATCGGTGGCCTCACCCAATCGCGAGACTGAGGGCATGCGCGATGGCACGGACGCCGTCAGTGACTGGCCAATCCTGAACGCGCTGATCAACGCCGTCGGCGGCGCCACCTGGGTCTCGTTCCACCACGGCGGGGGTGTGGGGATCGGATACTCGCAGCACGCCGGCGAGGTAATCGTGGCCGACGGCACGCCGGAAGCGGCACGCCGGCTCGAGCGCGTGTTGACGACGGACCCGGGCATGGGCATCGTGCGCCACGCCGATGCCGGCTACACAGAGGCGATCGAAGCCGCGCGTCGCCACGGCATCAGGATGCCGATGCTCGGTGCCGCTCCGCCGAAGCCCTAACCAGGACGGCGGGCCATGAGCCCAGGACGTCGCCCGACAGGTCCCCCAATCTTGATCGATTACAATCGCCGCATGCTCCGCTGGGGCCATCCGTTCCTGCTCGCCGCCGTATCGATCGCGGCAGGCTTGCAGGCAGCTCGATGGCTCCTTCGTTGTCCCAACTAGGCGATGCAGACCCGCCGCACGCCCACGCTCCCTTTCATGCTATTCGCCTTCACCGCCGCGCGCACGGTGGTCAACACCGGCTACCGCATGGTGTATCCATTCCTGCCGGTGATCGCGCGCGGGTTGGGCGTGGAGCTCACCGATGTGGCGCTGGCCATCACGGCTCGCTCCAGCCTCGGCCTCGCGTCGCCGTTCCTCGGATCCTTCGCAGATATTGCGGGCCGACGGAGGACGATTGTTTTCGGGCTGACGCTTTTCGGAGCCAGCCTGTTGATCGTCGGCCTGAGGCCGACGCTGCCTGCTCTCTTCCTGAGCCTGATCCTCGCCGCCGCCGGCAAGCTGATCCTCGACCCGGCCGTGGGCGCCTACTTGGGCGACCGTGTCCCCTACGCCCGACGCGGTCTCACCATGGCCCTCTCGGAGGTGAGCTGGTCGGGAGCGTTCCTGCTCGGCGTTCCACTCGTCGGGTGGCTGATCGCCCGCGCCGGTTGGAACAGGCCGTTCACGCTGCTCGCGCTCCTGGGTCTGGCCTGTGCGTTCGTGATGCGGCTGCTCGTTCCAGAGGACCGGGCTGACGGCCAAGTCAAGCCATCGCTGCGCAGAAGCTTCGCCGCGGTCATCGCCAGTCGGGCCGCCATTGCGGGCCTGGTGGTCGGTCTGCTGATCAGCACCTCCAACGAAGTTGTTAACATCGTGTTCGGCGCCTGGCTAGAGCAGGGCTTTGGGCTTCAGGTGGCCGCTCTGGGCGCGGCGTCGGCGGCGATCGGCGTGGCCGAGCTGAGCGGGGAGGGATTGGTCGCAGGCCTGACTGACCGATTGGGGAAGCGACGCGCGGTCGCCCTGGGCATCGCCGGGAATGCCCTGGCGTGCCTGGCGATCGAGCCGCTTGCCCACTCGCTCCCCGGCGCACTGGCCGGGCTGTTCCTGTTCTACATCACCTTCGAGTTTGCACTGGTCAGCAGCATCCCCTTGATGTCCGAGTTAGTGCCAGGGGCGAGGGCGACAACACTGGCGGGAAACATGGGGTCGCATTCGGCCGGGCGCGCAGTGGGCGCACTGATCGGTCCCGTGCTGTTTGCCCATGGGATGTTCGCCAACGCTGCAGCCGCTGCCGGTCTCGACGCCTTTGCGTTGATCATCCTGCTCGCCTTCGTGCGCGAGTAGAATCTGGCATTGAACGGCGATGCGCAGCGGAGGCAGCGGCTCGAGTCGAGCTCATTCTTCTTGAGGGACTATGACGTGGGGAAGATATCAACGGCACAACCAGTTGGCCCATCGAAGTCCGATGTCTTGCCGAGTTCGGACGCCGATCTGCTCGTCCACTCTGCCTCGCAGCTTCTGACGCTGGCGGGGGGTCCACAGCGGGGGGGCGAACTCGGCCGCCTGGGGATCATCGAAGAT
>JAPLGR010000004.1 GCA_026390045.1 Chloroflexota bacterium
GCTCGGGCGAGTCGAATCGGAATACTTCCCAGGTGCCTTCGACGAAGGCCGACAGGCTGTATGGAATCCCCGCTGGAATACCGTTCGTGGGCCTGGGAGAGCCCGGCCGTGAGCCAGATCTCGGTCCAGTTGTTCCGGAGAAGCGCGTGGCCCACCCCGGCTCCGAGCGAGACGCGGAGCAGCAGGTCGAGCTCGACGTTCTGATCGAGCCCGGTGAAGAGGATCGCCCTCCAGGGTGTGAAGAAGTACGTGCCGCTGAGCAAGAGCGAGTTGCGGCTGAACGCGAACTCGCCGTCGGCCGAGAAGGTCGTCGCCCTGTTGGACTTCGCCAGGGTGAAGCCAACGTCCAGGAATGCGCGCACCCGCGCCCGGAAGGAAGCGTCGATCGAGGTGATGGCCACCACTCGATCGATGGGGATCGCCTCCGGCCCGACACGGAGAGTGCCGGAAGCGTCCGAAGCGAGGAGGGGGCCGAGATAGGTCTCCCCGGACGAGATCTCCACGTTGTACACGTACTCGCTCGTGACCTCGGCGACGTTGAGCCATTCGAAGGAGAAGCGCCCGGTGTCGACGCCCCTGAAGTCGATCTTCCCCCGGGACATGCCGACGATCTCCTCGGTGATGTGATCGCCATTGGTGAAGACGATGACGTCGGTCCTGTCCCGGGCGCCCGCTGGGCCCGGAAGGAGCCAAAGAATCGCGGCCAGCGCCACGACGCCGAAGCGATTCGGCAGGGTCTCGAGAGGCGAGTGAAGGCCCGAAGCGGTCATTTCCTCACCGGGGGTCCGCTGCCGGAGGCTGCCCGAGCCAGGCATGGGCCACGGCAGCTGCCTGGTTCATGGCCGCGCCCAGTTCCCGCGTGGCGAGAAACACGTTCTCCTCGCCAATGACCTTCAGCGCGCCGGACCGGGCGAGCTGATCGCGCGTCGCCAGGTCGACGCCGACCAGCATGAGCCTGCCGTCATTTGCCTGGAGCGCCTCGGCATAGCGCTTCAGGACGGTGATGATCGTGCTGCCCATCTCCGACTTTCCCCGAAGCAACAATGCAACGGCCGCGCGCCTGGAGTCGCCCACGGCGGGCAGCAGGTCCTCCACGTTCTTGGCTGCGGCGAAGAACAGGCTGCCATGGACGTACAGCATGGTCAGCTGATTGCTGGGCACTTTCGTGGGCGCTGGCCGTTCCTCGGGTAGTCCTCCCGGCACGAGCACCAGCTGCGTGATCTCGGTCCTGTTCGACTCGCGAAACACGTGGAGCAGGAGGCTGAACGCCACGCCGAGCAGCACCGCGAAGTGCAAGGGGATGAACAGCGTGGCCAGGAAGGTCAGCACCATCGCGGCGGTCGAGACCTTGCTGGTCTTCCAGGTGGTCAAGGCCGACTGGAGGCGCAGCCCCTGGAACCCGGCCACGATGAGGAGCGCGGCCAGCGCGGGCATGGGAACCCGCTCGGCCAGCGGGGCCGCCAGGAGAACGATGATGGCAACGAAGACGCCGCCGAAGATGTTGGTCAAGCGCGATCGGGCTCCCGCGCCGATGATCAGCACCGTTCCGGAGATCGACCCACCAGCCGGTAGGCCGCCCACCAGGCTGGCGGCGATGTTGGCTGCGCCCTGCCCGAGGAAGTCGCGCGACACGTTGGGAAACTTGCCGTCCGGGTTCACGTAGGCCTGGCTCACGCCAGCACCCTGGACCAGGCCGATGACGGCCACGGACAACGCCGGCAGCAACATGGTGAGCAGCAATCCAGGCGAAGGCAGAACCAGGCCGGGCAGGTTGGCTGGAATGCTGGCGACGTCGCGCACCACCCTGACCGCCTGCCAGCCCTCTCCGGCGCCAAGTGCCGGGAGCGACAACGCGGCCAGCAGCGCGGTGGCGACGGCGATGGCGAGGACGAAGGCGAACTTGCGCCAGGACGTCCGGAGGAGAAGCACCATCAAGGCCAGGGTCAGCCCTCCGACGATCGTCGTCGGAATGTCGATGCGGTTCAGGCGCAGGAGAAGATCCAGGGCGCGCCCGACGCTGTTGGCGAAGGTGCTTCGGTAGCCCGTCAGGTCGCCGAGCTGGCCCAGGATGATCAACACCGCCACGCCGTTCAGGAAGCCGGTCATCACCGATTCGGAGACGAAGCGCAGGACGGATCCCAGCCGGAGCAGCCCGGCCGCCAGCTGGACCACCCCGACCAGCAAGACCAGCGCCACCAGCGCCGGAATCCTTTGGTCGGCGGTGACCTCGGCCAGCTCGGCACCCGCCGCCAAAGACAGCGCGGCCGTGGACGATACGTTCATGAAAACGGAACTGGTGAACAGGGCGGCTGCCGGAACGGCGACCATCAGCGTGTAGATGCCCAGCACCGGGTTCACCGTGGCCAGCAGCGCGTGCCCCATGGCCTGCGGTACGTTGACGATGGCGAAGGTGAGCCCCGCCACGGCGTCGAATTTCACGTCCGAGCGTCGCGGCAGGAATGCCCGCAACTTCTTGCCGAGGTCCAATGCCACCAGGTCACCCCCGGGAGAAAAGGTCGATCACGGACGAGCCTCGGAGTGGGTCTCGCGCCTCTCCGCTTCAGCGAGATCACGCTCGAGAAAATAGTTGAGGAACGTTCGAATCAAGGCGATGGCGGCCAGCCGCCCGATCTCATCCCAGGATGGCGTGATCGCGGACTCGATGATGTCCGCGGCGAGCTGAAAGGTCAGACCAGCAACCAGCCAGCGCGCGTACTGCACGTACGCTTCCTGAAACCGGCGTCCGGCCAGCGACGGGGTGAATACGGCGCGGACGCTGCGGAGGAAGGCCTCGATCGTCCCGGCGACGATGATCACCAGCGCCATCGCGTGGATGATCGTGACCGCGAGTCCGGCGACGACGGTGAGCCATGCCTGCATCAGGTTCTCATGAGGTGCAAGGCCGTACCCGGCTCGAAAACCGGGC
>JAPLGR010000149.1 GCA_026390045.1 Chloroflexota bacterium
TGCCCATCAGGGGAGAAGGCCGACTCCTTGTTGCCCGCCGAGTTGGTCAGCTTCTGCCAGCGCTTCGGGTCGTCGGCGGGCACGATGTAGATCTCGTTCGATCCCGGCTGTTTCCAGGTGAAGACGAGGAAGGTGCCGTCCGACGACCAGTCCAGGTACTCCGCACCGATAATCGTGTCGGTCCGATCGAAGACTGAAGGAGTGGGAGCGAACGCGCTTGAATCGAGCGTGCCCGGATGGAAGTAGATCCGTCCGGGTGCGCCATTGATCGAGGCGGCAACGGCCAGGCGTGCCCCGTCGGGCGACCAGACCGGGGAGTACTCGACGGCATTGAAATCCTCTGAGTAGCTGTAGTTGAACGGCTTGCCCGGGCTACATCCGCCCGGAGCAGGTGTGCAGGTGATGTCGGCGACGAAGACCTGTCGCAGGTCGTTGTTGCGCGTGGTGGTGAACGCGATGCGCGCCCCGTCCGGTGACCAGGTAGGATCGGTATCGTCACCGGCGGCGGCCGTCAGATTCGTGACCCCCGTGCCGTCGGAGTTCATGGACCAGATGTCGAGGCCCAGCTTGTTGCCGTATGAGTCCGTTCCACCGGAGGCAACGAACAGGAGCCGCTGTCCGTCAGGCGACCAACGGGGCTGAGCCTTGTCGCCCGGGCCGAACGTGAGTTGGCGGGCCTCGGTGCCATCCGGCAGCATCCACCAGATCTGCAGCGTGAGCCCATCCTCGCGGTCGCTGACGAACGCGATCCCGCGGCCCCTGCCAATCAGAGGGATGGCCGGGGATGTCGGAAGTGGGTTGGGCGTATCGCTGGCGGCGGGCGCGGGCGTGGACTCAGGAGCCGGGGTGGGAGTCAGGGGTGATGCCTGGGTGTCGGTTGGGAGGGCGAGCGCAACCGGCACGGTGGCCGTGGGCGAGCGCCCTAGGTTCAACAGCGCGCCGCCGAGGAGCAGTGCGCCGCCACCGAGGATCGCCAGCACAACCACCACGCCGATGGCAATCGGGATCCACGGAACGCGCCGCGCTTGCGGTCGCGCCATGACAGTCGGCGCAGCGACACGGATGGTGGCCGCATCCAGCCGGCCGTGGAGCGCCTCGCGGAACGTGTTGATGTCGGGGAAGCGCGCCGCCTGCTCGATCGATAGAGCGCGTATCAAGGCGGCATCCACGTGGGCGGGCACAGTCGGATTGAGGGCGCTGGGTGGGCGAAGCTCGACCTTGTCGAGCATGCGCTCAATGCTGTCTGTGGGAGCCCGGCCGCCGGTGAGGAGCGTGTAGATTGTAGCGGCCAAGGCGTACTGATCGGTGCGGGCGTCGGTGCGCGCCCCTCCGTATTGCTCGGGCGGCGAGTAGCCAGGCGTCAGGCCGCGCGCCCCGGTAGTGGTCTGCGCCGAGTCGAATACCTTGGCCAAGCCGAAGTCGACCAGGACGGGGGTGCCGTCGGGCTGGAGTTTGACGTTGGCGGGCTTGATGTCGCGGTGAATAATGGGCGGCTGGCGCGAGTGAAGGTAGGCAAGAGCGTCGCACAGCGCGTCGGCCCACTGTAGCACCTCGGCCACTGCAGGTGCGTGACCTTGGATGTGCGAATGAAGGTCCTCACCCTCAATGAAGTCCATCACCAGGTACTGGTGGCCTTCGAGCAGGAAGTGGTCGGTCACGCGAGGCAGGTTGGGATGACGCAGGCTGGCGAGCAGCGAGGCTTCGCGGTGGAACTGGCGCTCCGATTCGGGGCCGGTGTTCAGGTTCTCTTTGACGGCCACGCGCAACTGCAGCGTCTGGTCAAAGGCGTCATACACGGCGCCCATCCCGCCCTTGCCGAGCATGCCTTCGAT
>JAPLGR010000208.1 GCA_026390045.1 Chloroflexota bacterium
CGAAAGCAGTACGTTGGGCATCTCCCACAGTGGGCTGCTCTCCGGAAGCGGTTCCACTGGGTAGACATCCAGCACAGCGCCGGCCAACCTCTTCTCGGCCAGCGCTTCCACCAGCGCGGCGTGATCGACCAGGCCGCCGCGAGACAGGTCCACCAGGAACGCTGTCGGCCGAAGCGCCGCAAACACCTGGCGGTCGATCATGCCCCGGGTCTCCGGGGTCATCGGCGCGGCGATCACCAGGAAGTCACACAGGGAGGCCATCGACGCCACGGCCTGTGGCGGGTAGAGGCGTTCCACCAGGTCGGCAGTCGGGTCACCCATATCCTTGAGCTGGTAGCCCGGGTCAGCAAGCGAGCGCAGGTCGCGCTTGGTCGCCAGAACCGTGGCGCCAAATGCCCGGCACAAACGGGCTACCTCGCGGCCCGTGCTTCCGTAGCCGACGATCCCCACCGTCGCCCCGCGCAGCTCAAGCGGCCGGAACCGTTCGAACCGGTCGTCCGCCCACTTCTTCGCCGTCTTGTCGGCAACCATGCGGGGCACGCGCCGGCCCAGCGCCAGCATCCCCATCAGCGCGTACTCCGCCAGCTGAGGCGCCGAGGCGCCGCTGAGGGTCGTGACGAGGACGTCGGTGTGCAGCAGCGGGTGGTCCACGATCGCGTCCACGCCGGCAAAGTGGAACTGCACCCAGCGCAGGTTGGGGACGCTTGCCGGCTCGGGCAGCGCATGATGCGTGTAAAGCACCTCGACGTCCTGCAGCAAGTCCTCCGGCAGATCCTGTGCGCTGCGCGCCGGGTGCACGCGAACCTGCAGCCGCGGGGAGATAGCCCGCAGCCGCTCAACCAGGGGCTCGGGGAAACTCAGCGTGACCAGGACCAGGACTTCAGACATCAGGCCGATTGTACAACAGCGAGCAGAAGGCCCAGGCCGACGGCCAGCGTCGTCAACAGCAGCAGCACGCCCAGCGTCACCGCCAGCGGGCGCATCACGCGGCCCTCCTGCCCGGCCAGGCCGAGTGTACTGACCGCTACGATGACCTTTGTCGGCGAGACCACCGACCCCAGGGCGCCGCCAACGTTCTGCAGCGCCAGGACCAGCGGGATATCCAATCCGAGCAACCCTGCAGTGTCCGCCTGCAGCGCGCCGAACATCAGGTTGGAGCTTGTGTTGGATCCCGTGACGAAAGCCCCCAGAGCACCGATCCACGGGGAGACAAGCGCGAAGCCGCTGCCCGCCGCTCCGCCCAGTGCCTCCGCCAGCGATTGGATCATCCCGGCCTGCTCCATCACCGCCGCCATAGCCACCATCGCCAAGATCCCCAGCGTCACCGGAACCATCGTCTTCGCCGTGTCAGTCGCGATCCGGCGCGAGCTTCCACTGCTCAGGGCGCTCCCCTTCCACATGTAGAGCACGTAGGCGAGCAACGCGGCGTATGCTAGCAGCATGCCGGTGTGGCCGAGAGGTGCATAGCAGTAGGTGACAGCCGGCATGCTGTGCCCGAGCAATGTGATGGTGGACGGCAGCGGAACACCGAGCGTCCACAGGTGCAGCACATTGCGCAGGGGAGGCACAAACTGCACCAGCGATACCAGCCCAACGAGAACAAAGTAGCCCATCAGGCCGAACCCGAGCCGCTTCAGGATTCCACGATCCGGCACGCGCCGACCCCCCATGATCAGCCCGACAGCCATCCCCGCCAGCCCCGCCCCGACCGAGGCGATCGGCCACAGCCCGAGGGACGCCAGCGCATACAGGCTGAGCCCCATGGCAGCTCCCATGCCGGCGATGGCGAGGCAGTGACGCGCGGTCTCTCTCCACCCTGTGGCCGCCTGCGCTGCGCCGATCCCGCAGCCGACCCCGACGATGCCCAGGACAAGCGCCGAGGCAGGCGCCAGCCGTGACGCCGGCTCACCCGTCGCCGCCACCATGGCGACGAAGGCCGAGGCCAGCGATCCGAATGTCACCGCCCAGGCGTGGCCGATCGACGGGACCAGCACGGCGGTGAGAGGTGGAAAACCGAGGCCGGCGAGGATCGGCGCAGTCACTGCCACCGGGACGCCGAAACCGCCAACGCCTTGTAGGAAGCTGGCAAACGCCCAGCCGATCACCAATGCCTGCAAACCGCGCGAGGGAGTGAGGACAGGCAGCGCCTCGGTCAGTGCATCGATGGCGCCGGCCTCCGCTGTGACACGGTAGAACGCGTAGGCACCCCAGACGATGGGCAGGACGTCCAACGCCATCAGCCCGCCGCGAGCCAGCGCCACACTCAGCACCGGCAGACCCGCCCCAAACCACGCGGCCGACACGATCATGGCCGCAAGCAGGCCCACCAGGCCGGCTCGCGCCGCCGGCCAATGCAGCACCGTCATGAGCAGGACAACCAGCAGGACAGGGAAGGCGGCCAGCGGCCACAAGGCGGTCATGAGCGGCGGGCAGTATAGCATCTAGGGAAAGCGTAGGGCGGGCGTAGGGATTCCGTCTGGTGGCAGTCCAGCGGACTGAGCCTGTGAGCCCTAGGATGATTTCGGAAGGGCGGAATCTCTTCTTCTCCTCCTTACACGAGAGCCGGGGTCGGCGTCCCCGGCTCTCACGATTCCCCTCCCCGGCCTCCCCTCCTCGGGAACTCCTGACCACGCCGGAGCGTCTTTCCATTCAGCGGCCGCGCTGCTGAAGGTCAGAGTCCGCCTTTACGACTGCTCGTATCCGATTTATACTCACTCGTGCGGATGAGAAGTGAACCGAAGGAGGAAAGACATGCGAAGGGCTCTACCTATCCTGCTGCTCGCCGGGATTGTGCTGGGAGCGTGCGCCGGAACCGGCACGCAGTCCGAGCAGCGGACGATCATCGTCACCGGCGCCGGGACCACGCGCGTCAGCCCGGATATCGCCCTTGTAAGCCTGGGCGTCCAGACACAGGGGTCGAACGTCGGCGCGGCAGTCCAGGAGAACAACCGGCGCGCCCGTGCGGTCGCCGACGCCCTGCTGGGGCAAGGCATCGCCGCCGAGGACATGCAAACGGTCAACTTCTACGTGTCGAGCCAGCCGCTACTCGACCCGATGGGCCTGCCCTCTGGCGAGACAACCTACACGGTCGACAACACGATCATGTTCACGCTGAGGGAGCCAAGCAAGCTGGGCGAGATCCTGCAGCGCGCGCTGCGCGTCGGATCGAACAGCGTACAGAGCGTGAGCTTCAGCGTGGCGGATCCGAGCGTGCCGATGGATGAAGCCCGCCAAATGGCCATCGCCGACGGACAGCGCCAGGCGGCGCAGCTGGCCGCCGCGGCAGGCGCCTCCCTGGGCAGAGTGATCTCCATCGGCGAGGGCGGCAACGTCACGCCGATCACCTACGGAGCCCCTGCCTACGGCAAGGGCGGCGGGGGCGGCGTGCCGGTGGAATCGGGCACGCTCGAGTATCAGGCCCAGATCACGCTGACCTACCTGCTGAAATAGGCAACGGAAGAGAGACTGCGATGAATGCGCGAAACACGCTGATCCTGTTGACCCTGGCCGGTTTGCTGCTCGGCGGATGCGCTGGCTCAGCCGCGACTCAGTCCCGTCCGCAACTGACAGTGAGCGGAACCGGCATCGTTCGGCTGACCCCCGATCTGGCCACCATCAACCTGGGCGTCACGACGCAGGACAACGACGTCGCCCAGGCTGTGGCGGCCAACAACCTCACAGCGCAGGCGATCACCGACGCTGTGAAGGGCCTGGGCGTTGCGCCGGAAGACGTGCGCACTGCCTACTTCAACGTCTCACCGCAGCCCCAGTACGATCAGACCGGCATGCCAACCGGCCAGACGATCTACTGGGTGAACAACACTCTGCTCGTCACGCTGCGCCAGGTCGACCAACTCGGGACGCTGCTCCAGGCAGCGGTCGAGGCCGGCGCCAACAACATCAATGGCGTCTCGTTTGACGTTGCGGACAAGTCACGGGCCGAAGAGCAGGCCCGGCAGGCGGCAATGCAGGATGCCGCGAAGCGCGCCGCGCGACTGGCAACCGCCGCGGGTGCCGCGCTGGGCGAGGTCCTTTCGATCTACACCGGGTCGTCGACCTATGGCAACGTTAGCTACGTCGAGGCAGCCAACGCAGGTGCCGGTGGGACTTCCGCCGTCCCAATCGCACCGGGCACTTTCGACGTGCAGATTGATGTGACGGTCATCTACGCGTTGAAGTAGTCAATCCGCTCTCTGAAGCAGACAACCGGGCGCCGCGTGCGGCGCCCGGTTGTCTGCATACTCTCGGACACTCAACTCTCGCGCGGCGACCGCCTCGAACACCGGCTCATGAGTCCGGACTGCGCACACCGAAGTACAGCCCGCGCCCGGACGGCCCTTCGGCATCGAAGCGGACCGCCAAGCCGGCCTGCTCGAACGCCCGCCGGTACTCGTGATCCTCAAACAGCCCCAGCTCGTGGCGTTCGGTGACATGGCGCACGCCGGACCCATCACCCACGAGGTAATGGAACTCGAGCACCGACAGGTTGCCGACGGGCGGCGCACTCAGATTCATGCGTGCCACCTTGAACCCCGGCTCATCCACCAGCAGCACATGCAGCCCGCCCGGGATCCATTGCGCCGGGGAGAACCACGGCTCAATTGCCAGCAGGCCGCCCGGTTCCACATGCCGTGCCATGTTGGCCACCGCCTGGTTCAGCCGCTCCACCGTTCGGATGTAGCCAATCGACGAGAACAGGCACACGACGATTTCAAAGCGGCATCCCAAGTCGAAGTCCAGCATGTCTCCTTCGTGGAACGCGATCCCCGGCAGCTTGCCACGCGCCACCTCCAGCATCCCCGGGTCGATGTCCATCCCCTCAACCTGATAGTGGGCGCTCAGATGGGCAAGGTGAGCCCCGGTGCCGCAGGCCACGTCAAGCAGCCGGCCGTCCGGGTGACCGTATTCGGTCAGCAAGTAGCGCAGCCAGCCAGCTTCGGCGGCGTAGTCCTTGTAGGAGTAGATCGCATCGTAGAAGCGCGCGGAGGACGTGTACACCGACCCACCTCCCTAGACCTCGTGCTGCCCCCCACTATACCCAGTGCCGGCGCCTAATCCACAGCCACATCAGCAGGGGCGTCAGGGCGACGATCCCCAGTATCACCATGAAAGGCCAGGCCGCCGTCCAGGCGTGCAGCTGGCCGCTGGGCGCGAAGAAGTTCATGCCGTAGAATCCGGTGACGAACGTAATCGGGGCGAATATCGCCGTGATCACGGTCAGCGTCTTCATGATGTCGTTCATGCGGTTGTTGATCACCGACAGGTAGGTGTCCAGCGCGCCGCTGGCCTGGTCCCGCATGCTTTCGTTGATATCGTACAACCGCACCATGTGGTCGTACACGTCGCGGAAGTACACCCGGTCGCGAGGGTCGATCATGGCGTAGTCGTCGCGCGCCAGCCGGTTGAGTACCTCGCGCTGGGGCGCCAGTATGCGACGCAAATCCAGGATGGCCCGCTTGAGCACGAAGATCCTCTCCACCGTCGTGCTGCGCGGATCCGAAAAGATCTCGTCCTCCACGATGTCCAGCATCCCGTCCATCGCCTCGAACACCTCCATGTAGCCGCTGGCCAGTTCATCGGCCACGAGGTAGGCCAGGTGATCGGCGTCGGACTGGGTGTGCCGCTCGTCGCGCTGACAGCGATCCCACACTCGGGAAATGGCAAGGACCGGCTCGTCATGGTGGCTGACCAAGAAGTGTTCGCCCAGGAAGATGTCCAGCTCGTGCGTGCTCAGATTCGCCTTCTCGCCGGGCTCCACATGAACCGCATGCAAGGCGATGTACAGGTAGGTCGTCCAGTCATCGACCTTAGGCACGTGCGTCTCGACCAGCGCGTCGTCCACGGCAAGCGGGTGGAAGCCGAAGGTCTCGGTCAGGATCGGCTGGCAGACCTCGGGAGGCTCGCCCTCGAAGTCCACCCACAGCAGGCCCTTCGTGTCGACGAAGGCGGTCGGCAGTTCCTGGAGTGTCAGGTCGGTGCGTAGCTGGCCGGCGGCGGTGCGATACAGGATCCGGATCATATGCGTCTCCTCAAGATCTCCGGCACGATGACGAGCATCAACAAGACTACGGTGACGATGACTGCCCTTCGGCTCCGGCCTGATTCTGCCTCCGGAAGAAGCGCCGCTTGGCTACCTCCGCTACGACAACGTAGCACAGCACCAGCCCCAGCATCATCGCCAGCACCGGCGCCGGCATGGGAACAAACCCGAAGACGTTGGCCAGCGGAGTGTACGGCAGGAGCAGCGCCAGCGCACCAGCCAGCGCCGTCAGGGCCAGCATCAACCGGCTCGGCCGGTTGCGCAACAGAGGCTCCCGGGTGCGGAAGGCGAACACAACCAGGCTGGCCGAGAGCACCGACTCCACAAACCATGCGCTTCGAAAGAGCTCAGGCTTGGCGCCAAGGAGCAGCAACCCACCAAAGGCCAGGAAGTCGAACACCGAACTAAGCGGTCCAAAGGTCAGCATGAAGCGCCGAATGAAGTTCACGTCCCAGCGATGCGGACGCTCAATCCAGGAACGATCCACGTTGTCAGTCGCAATGGCCATTTCCGGCAGGTCGGTCAGGAAGTTGATCAGCAGGATCTGCTTCGGCAGCATCGGCAGGAAGGGCAGGAAGAGCGAAGCACCGGCGACGCTGAACATGTTCCCGAAATTGGCGCTTGTGGCCATAAAGACGTACTTGAGGGTGTTGGCGAAGGTCCGCCGGCCCTCCACGATTCCCTGGTGGAGCACTGCCAGATCCTTGCGCAGCAGGACGAACTCCGCCGCCTCCTTGGCAACGTCGACCGCCGACTCCACGGAGATTCCGACGTCGGCGGCATGCAGCGCACTGGCGTCATTGATCCCATCGCCCATGTAGCCGACCACGTGTCCGGATTTCTTGAGCGCCAGGATCAAGAGCTCCTTCTGATTGGGGGCCACTTCGGCGAAGATGTCGGCCTGCTCCGCCACCTGTCTCATACCCTCATCGCCGGCCGCTTCGAGCTCCGCTCCCGTCACCACACGCACGGAGGTCATCCCGATGGCCTGCGCGGTGTGCAGGGACACCAGACGATTGTCGCCCGTGATGATCTTCAGCTTGACGCCCAGCGCCGCCAGATCGCCCACGGTCTCCATCGCATCGGCCTTCGGGGGATCCAGGAACAGCAGGAAGCCCTCGAAGGTCAGTCTGCTTTCATCCGCGGGGTGATAAGCCGGCTGCGCTTCGACCTCGCGTACCGCCACCCCAAGCACCCGGAGGCCCCGCGCACTCCACGCTGCGTACAGGGCGTGCAGATCGGCCCTACGAGACTCTTCCAGCGCGACCGTCTCCGCTCCCCGGCGCATCCGATCACAGACCTGCAACACGCCCTCCAATGCGCCCTTCACGATCAGCCTACGCTGACCCGCCTCCTCCTCCACCACGACGGCCAAGCGCTTGCGCAAGAAGTCATATGGGATCTCGTCGACCTTGCGCACTTTCTCGTCCAGCAACCCCTTCTCCGTCGCTGCGGCGACCACGGCTTCGTCGAGCGGATTCGCCAGGCC
>JAPLGR010000140.1 GCA_026390045.1 Chloroflexota bacterium
CCGGGATGTGGACCTCGCCGCGGTTCGGGTAGTTGTCGATGGCGGCGCGGACGATCTGCTTGGCGATGTCGGGAGCGCGCGTCTCCTCAAACTCGATGTGGGTGGCGCCGGTGATCTTCACCTTGGGCGAGGTCGTGATCACCTTGGTGTGGAACTTCTTGGCCAGCTCGGGCAGCGCCTGCATGATGCATTGCACGTCGACGATCATCGCGTCGACGGCGCCGGTGATGATTGCCAGCTCCTGGTGCAGGAAGTTACCGGCCGACGGCACGCCCTGGCGCATCAACGTCTCATTGCTCGTGCAGCAGATGCCGCACAGGTTGATGCCCTTGGCGCCCTTGGTCTCGGCGTAGGCGATCAGTTCGGGATCGGTCGTCGCCGCCAGGATCATCTCCGAGAGGGTCGGCTCATGGCCGTGGACGACGATGTTGACCTCGTCCTTCTTCAGTACACCCAGGTTGACCTGCGAGACCAGCGGGCTGGGGGTGCCGAACAGGATGTCCGAGAGGTCGGTGGCGATCATCGAGCCGCCCCAGCCGTCGCCCATGGCGGCGCGCAGGGTCTGGTGTAGCAGATGGTCTGCGTCCTGATCGTCGCCCATATGCGTGCGGTGCAGCACATCGACGATCTCCCGGTCGATGCCGCGCGGCGCCAGCTTCTGCTCACGCCACAGCGCCTTGCGTACCTTGGGCGCCCGCTCGACCATGCACACCTCGCCTTCCTGCTGGCCGAACTGGGCCAGGAACAAGTCAGCCAGGTCGCCGGCGATGTCGAGCACCGGCCGCCCCTCGGTCTTGATCTTGAACTCCTCAGCGACGTGCTTGAGCTTGAAGGGGTCGCGGATCGTGTACCCCGGCGCATGGCCCTTGGCGACTGCGCGCAGCGTGAGCGCCAGGTCGCGGCCGTGATCGGAGTGTGCCGCCGAGCCGGCGGCCACCGCTCGGGCGAAGTTGCGCGCCGTAACGGTCTCGATCGTCGCGCCGCATACGCCGGTCTGGCCATCCTTCACCAGCCGGCACGGGCCCATGAAGCACAACCGGCAGCACGAGCCGTCCGAACCGATCGGGCAGGGGGCCATCTGCTCGGCGCGTGAGAACGCCGTCCCAAGGCCGAGCTCGTCCGCTCGCTTCAGCATCTCCCGGGCAGCCGGGTCCAGCGAGCGCTCCTCCGGCGTGCGTTCCTTCTTCCTCTTCTCATCAGGCATGGCGGGCTCTCCTTTGACGCTCTACCTCAATCAGGGGTGTGGGGTGTCCGCGGATCAAAACCAGGGCAGGGCCACAGCGGGCGGCCCTGCACAACCTGAGTGACTTCGGCGAATGCCAGCGACGTCCCGGTACCGGAGATTGTGGCGGTGTGACGGGTTGCCTCCTCGGCGAAGGTGGTCTGAATCGGGTAGGTCAGCTCGTCCTCGCCCGGGGCATAGCCCTGATCCGACAACGCCTTCTCGATGGCCTGGCGTGAGGTCTTGCCGGCGTCATGCGTCAGCGAGACCTGGCGGTAGGCGGCGCTGACGAACACGTCGGTGACGCCGGGCAGTTCTCCCAGGATGCGACGCACCGCCGTCGTGTGGTGATCGCCGTACAGCGTGGGGATGGTGAGCACCAGTTTGTCCATCAGGCTACTCTCCTTGGGATTGGCTCGGTGCGTCCACACGGCCGGAGGGCCGCAGGTACGGAGTGGGCGACAGGAAGGGACGGATCTCGTCCTTCACTGCGTCCCTCAAGTAGTCACCCGAAACGTGCATCAATGTGTCGTGGTAGTCCGGATTCTGGTTCATGCTCGCCAGGCATGGGAAGTGGTGGTGCAGCATACCTGCGGCTTCCACTGCCTCATCCACCGCCAGGCCGATCAGCCCTTCCGCTACATGTTGGGCGCAGCCGCACGCCGCCTCGCGCTCCACGCGGACGCTGGCGATTCGACCGTCGGCAACCCGGATATCGAAGGCCGGCTTGCCAAAGTGCTCGGCGAAGGCGCGGATCAGGGGGTTGTCGTAGGTGCGCGTCAGCGGGGTGCGGTTGTAGGTCGTCGGTGTGAGCGAGCAGAACGGCCTGGGGAAAATGATGTCCGCGCCCTCCTGCTTCACCCACCGCGTGAGCTGGCGGATCAGGCCGGGAGGGAGCGCCTCGTTGAAGTCGACCGGGGCGATGACTGCCTTGGCCCCTGCGAGGCGCACGACGTCCGGGACAAGCTGAGCAAGGCCGGCCGTCTCGGCGAGCGCCACGATCAGGTCAGCGGGGCCGAAGGCGCCTGGAAGGAAATCCTCGGGGTAGTCCACCACAGGAGGGAGGACGCGCGGTGCGGCCCACGTCTCCACCTGCCATTGCGCGGGGGCGTGGTCATGGATGTAGGAGGCGATTCGCTCTCCCCATGTACCCTGCGTGACAGCCAGGATATGGAGAGCAGCGACGCTTGCAGAGGGGTCCCTCATACCCGCTCCAGCGCGCATTCCTCAGGCGTTGCCCCACATGCGCGGGGCCACACTGAATCATGCCCGTCTTGCCGCTGCGACACCCAGTGGGGAAAGTCATACCTTGATTGGGTAGGTTATCCGAATTCGACCTTTGCTCTCTTGGTTGTCTGATGTCTTGTGAAACGGGACGCAAAAGGGCCTGATTGATCACGTGGGATCGTACAGAGGTGCTCCGTGGGGCCGCTCATCATAGCCATCGGCGGAACGACGTCTGATGTCGTTGACTGGCCAAACTGATGGTGTGACTGGACAGGGACTCGGGCTCGCGTCTGGCGTTGTGTCCCGACCTCGAGCACTGCGGACCCGGGTGAGGGGAGGATCGAGACCAATCGGAGCTGGCCGAATGACTCGGCCTTGGTCCGAACACTGCCGCAGGCGGGAGCCTGCGGCAGTGTTCATGAGCTGACAAGCGGCCGTATCGCCCCCTCGACGCGATACGCTAGCGTGAGACCAGCACGAACGTGCCCCCGAACGACACCTTAACCTTGGCGGTATCGCCGCTCACGCGCACGCCGCCCAGGATATACATCAGATCATCCGGGGTCACGTTCGGATGCAGCCGATGCACCATCGGTGAGCCGTCAGGGCGCGTCGCGTAGGCCGGCAGCTCCACCCACCCGCCGGCGACAGGATCCCAGTACAGGATGGCGAGGTTGCCGCCTTGCAGCTCCTTCGGAATGGTGAAGGAGACCGTCAGGTACCCTCCCTCGGTGAGGACGGACACGGGCAGGCCGTCCTCGGTCAAGGCTACGGAAGCGCCGCTGATGAAAGAGCGCGCCGTTGGTAATGGCCCCGGGAGACCCTCGCCTGGCACAGAATCCAGAGTCACCTCGCCGCTCACAGGGCAGGTGAGCGTGGCGCGATCGCCATCCGGGAGGATCAGCACCGCGCCGGAGTACTCGTCGCAGTCCAGTGAAACCGGTGGCCCGCCCGTCTCGGGCACGTAGATGATGTTGTAAGGCTTGCCTTCTTCTTCCTTCTTGTCGCACTCCGGGCAGGGGTCCTGATTGACTGCGTAGTCGCCGAGTACGTTGCCCCCGAAGGCCGCCGGGGAGGAGTAAGTGAGGACCCCATTGGGCCCGAGCACGGCCAGGAGCCCGTAGCCCCCGTTGTTCGTGAAAGTGCCCCCATTAACGGTCACGCTGATGGGGGAGGCGGCACACGCGCCCAGGTTGTGGATGTATGCGCCGTGCAGGCCGTTGGTGTCCGCGGTGACGCCATCCAGGTTGATCGGGCCCGTGCCTTCGATCCATAGGCCCTTGAGCCCGTTCTGTGAGGCCTCGCTCGTTGTGACCGTGACGGAACCCCCGTTGGTTGCCGTTGCGCCGATGCCGTACGCGTCCGCGCCCGAGTTGGCGTTTGAGGTGACGTCGTCGATCGAGATGCCGCCCTCCGCCGCCTTCGCGGTCAGACCGGCGACCGTGTTCCCGCTGAAGTCGCTGCCATTGACCGTGACGCTGCCCGTGACGCCGCTCGCGTCAAGGTAGGCACCGTCCTCCTGCGCACCGGCAGCCACGCCCATCAGTGTGATATCGCCGTTGGAACGGGCATCCAAGCCAGTCCACATGTTCTCGGTGAAGGTGCTGTTGGTCACCGCGATCGACGTCGTCCCGGAGGTGTTGTCCAGGACGGCCCCGTCGCCGCTGCTGCCGGTGATGTCCACGTTGGTGAGTTGAATCGCCCCGGTGGTCTCAATCCTCAGGGCAGCGGCCGAGCCGGCGTAGCTAGTCAGATCCATGTCGAGGTCCACGATGCTCACGTCGTAGAGCCAGCCTGTCACTTCTACGGGAACGGAGATAACGGAGATGGGGTCTACCAAGGTCGCTTGGCCATCGATGGTCAAACCGGTCAAGGCGGACAAGCGGGTGTCAGTGCCCCGGAAGTAGGCATCATCCACACCGTAGTCGGTCGTGAAGAAGATCGTGCCCTGCCCGGAGTAGGTGCCCTTGTTCGTTCCGAGGACATCGAGC
>JAPLGR010000059.1 GCA_026390045.1 Chloroflexota bacterium
ACCGAAGCCAGAACCAGTGCCCGCTCGTCGACCGCCTCGGGGTCTGCGCTATCCGGGGGGTGCAACTCGGCGGTGACGGCCAAGCGGCCCGATCGCAGAACGCGCTCAAGCCGTGAGCTCATTCTCAGCCGTTCCACCCCGCCGGAGAGCGGTTGGGCGCGCCGCTGTAGTCGTTGATCCAGGCGGAGGTTCCCTCCAACCGCCGATCCAGAGGCGGCAGGATCGTCCGAATCTGATCACCGTACCTGGGCATCCTGGTCGTCCGCTCCCAGGCCTGCGTCCAGACACAGGGCATCTCGGAGAGGATCTCGCAGTACCCATCCAGCCGAACGCCGCCGCACGGACCGTTGCGCATGTTCTTGGGGCAGGTCATCGGGCAGGTCATGCCGGTGCTGTGGAGCACGCACTGGCCGCACATCCGGCAATCGAAGACGAATCCCTTGCCCACCTTCTCGGCCTGGACGAAGGCCCATTCCACCCCTCCGCCCGGCCGCAGCCAGCGACGAAAAAGACGCAGCAGCTGATGGGTTGCGGCGTAGGCAGTCCCAAGCAGCCGGGGATGGTCCTGAAGGATTCGCGCCGGGCCAAGCACTAGTCTGTACTGTTTCGTAATAGTGTAGACAGTGAACAAGGGTCATGTGACGTATCCTTCCCGTTGGTCCAAGTCCCCTTATGGGGAGACGGGGAGGAGCGCCCATGACCCTCGACGACAGTGTACACGCGTTCCGCCTGCGCCTGATGGCTCGGGCACAGGCACTCGGGAATGTGAGCCAGGCGTGTCGCGAATTCGGGATCTCTCGGAGCCTGTTCTACCGCTGGCGCAAACGCTACCTGACGTACGGTCCGGATGGACTGCACCCTCGGCGGACGGGTGCTCGGCCGGGTCGGCCGCCGACGCTGAGCGTGCAAGCGGAGCGAGCTATCCTGGCTTTGGCGATCACTTGGCCGACCTGGGGTCCGCTCCAACTGGCTCTCCAGCTGCGGCAGCCCGAGCATGGCCGTTGGCAGGTGGCACCGAGCACCGTCTACCGTCTGTTGCGCCGATCCGGCCTGCAGACCCGCTGGGAGCGTCTGGCCGTGCTGGAAGCCCACAGCGCCCAGGCCGCCGGCTTGCTCACCGAACGCACTCGGCGTCAGTTGGCCGCGGCTCAGCGCCGCCAGGCGCCGCACGTTCAGGCGAGCGAACCCGGGGAACTGGTTTGCTTGGACACGTTCTACATTGGCAAGCTCAAGGGCGTGGGAAAGGTCTGGCAATACACCGCCTGCGATGCGGCTTGCTCGTACGGCATCGCACAAGTCAGCCTGGAGTTCTCGGCCGCTGCCACGGCTCACTTCCTGATCTCTCGCGTGCTGCCAGCCTTCCACCAAGCCGGTTGGCAGGTCCAACGGGTACTGACCGATCAAGGCAACGAGTTCCGCGGCCAGTTCGACCAAGTCTGCTCCAAACAGGGGATCCGCCATACCCGCACCAAACCTCGGCATGCCTGGACCAATGGTTTCGTCGAGCGGTTGCATGGGACCATCCTGCAAGAGCTTTGGCGTATCGAGTTCCGCCGGCGCTTCTTCACCGGAGCCACACAAATGCAGACCGTTCTAGATCGCTATCTCGACTTCTACAATCACCGTCGCGCCCATCAGGGCTACCGTACACGGGGCCGAACCCCGGGTGAGATCTTCATGCACACGACCCGTCA
>JAPLGR010000683.1 GCA_026390045.1 Chloroflexota bacterium
ACCTGGGCGGCCGAAGTCCCCGCGGATTCAATTCCGCGACTGTGGGTGGATATCGGGACCGAGGATACTCTCCTGCGTGACGCGCTCGAACTGCGCGAGCGGCTCGACACGATACGCTGGCCCTACACATGGTCCCTCGACCGAGGGGAACACACATCCACCTACTGGTCTGGGCATCTTGAGCAGTACCTTCTCTGGTACGCAGACGCTTGGCCAACGCAAGACCCGACAGGGAAGGTATCTCAACCGTGATTGCGTGTCGGGTACCTCCCTGTATACAACCCGGGGGTTCCTCCATGCTCTCCGGCGCAGACTGCTCTCAATGGGCACCATCAGCTTCAGGCGATAGCGAACGTCGCCCGGCCCAAGTCGCCGTTCAAGCAGGTTGGCTGGCTGCCTGCCGTACTCACTACTTGTAAGCGCCGGCTTCCCTATGGGTGTTTCGGAGCCGAGCCTCTCACGGAGGGATCCTGATCATGGCCCGACGCATTCTGCTCATCGTGCTCGCTGTTGGTGTCGCGCTACTGCTAGCGATTCAGCTCGTGCCGTACGGACGCCAGCACACCAATCCGCCGGTTACCGCTGAACCTGCTTGGCCGGATCCTGCAGTCCGCGATCTGGCTGTCCGGGCGTGCTTCGATTGCCACTCCAATCAGGTGGTGTGGCCGTGGTACAGCAACATTGCCCCCATCTCCTGGCTGGTCCAAAGCCATGTGGACGAGGCGAGAGCGAGGCTCAACTTCTCCACGTGGGATATTCGGCAAGGCGGGGCGGGTGAGGCAGCGGAGGTCGTTCTGGCGGGTGAGATGCCGCCAGGCTACTACCGGCTGATGCACCGCTCCGCGAACTTGTCCTCAGCTGAGGCGGCGCAGCTGGCACAGGGGCTGTCCGCGTTGCGCTAGGGATGCCGACTCGGCTGTAGAACCCTGCACGGCACTGCTCAGGCACTGCCGCGCGAATGTGGAAGCTTCGTCATCCCTCGTCCCGCGGTTAAACCAATCCGCGCGCTCGAGCTTGCTCAGGGCTCTCGCGCGCGGGTTGAGGAGGAGAATGCGATAGCATTCTCGCCCCTTCGCGTGAAACCAGCGTGAGTTCTTCCTTAGTGCCGGCTTAGCGCCCCGCTCTCCCAAGCACAGCCAGGATCAGGTCCATTGAGACAGGGCCTTCTCGAGCAAGGGAAGGCGGGGAGACGGTGCAGTCAACGACGGTTGACGGCCGTCCCCCCGGTGCCCGCCCACCATCCAGGATCAGGTCGATCCGATCACCAAGCGCGGCCACCACCTCATCCGCCGACATCGAATCCGGCGCCCCAGAGAGATTGGCTGAGGTTGCTGCAAGCGGGCCGCTTGCATTCAACAGCTCGAGCGTCACGGGGTGCGCCGGCACACGGACTCCAATCGTCGCACCCCAGCTGACGGCTTCTGGCACAACATCCCGCTTGCGAACGACGATGGTGAGCGGCCCGGGCCAGAATGTCTCAGCCAATCGGCGCGCGTCCGGCGTAATCTCGTCTGCCACTTCCGATAGGCCATCCTGGTCCGCCAGAAGGATCGGCAGGGCTTTGGTCGCGTCACGTCCTTTAGCCGCATAGATGCGCTCCACGGCTGCAGTATCGAACGCCATGGCCCCGACACCGTAGACGGTGTCGGTTGGGAATGCGACCAGGCCTCCCTGGCGGAGGATGTCCAGCGCGGTGCGCAGCGCCTCTGGATCATTCGCCTGCAGAACTCTCGCGCTCATCACCCACTACTCCTAGAACTCGAGCCCCAAGATTCGGTCACGTCCGGCAAGATCGAGTTCTAGCCAGACGGAACCTGGATGGCAGAGTGTCGAGGCCAGATCGATGGCCGCGCTGCCCTGCCCCGCACCGATCTCCAGCAGCACAGTTGCCCGGCGAGGTCGGCGGCGTGCGAGCTGCTGCAGCAAGCGAAGGATCACATCCGTCCCGCAATCGCCCCCGTCGAGAGCCAAGCGCGGCTCACAGCGGAGCGCGGCAACTTCGTCGGAGGCAACGTAAGGCAAGTTGGCCAGCACGACCGCATCTTCGAGCCACATCCCCTCTGTCAGATCAGCCATCACAAAGGCTACCAAGCCCCCGGCACCGAGCCACTCCGCGTTCTCTTTGGCTACCAGAAGCGCGGGCCGGGAGATGTCCGTGGCGAAGACGCGTGTTTCCCCCCGCTCGAGCGCCACCGTGACGCCCACACAGCCGGAACCGGTGCCAACATCAATGACCGTGCGAGCGCGCGGGTGCCTGTCGATCGCCTGCAGCCCTTTCTCAACCAGCAGCTCGGTCTCAGGGCGAGGGATCAGGACATCCGGTGTCACAGTGAAACGGCGGCCAAAGAACTCACACCACCCGACCACGTAGGGTAGCGGCTCGCCTGCCGTGAGCCGCTGGAGCGCGGATGCAAGCTGATCGTTGATTTCTCGGGGGACGGGAGTTTCGGGGTGGGCGAGGAGCCACTCGCGTGGCCTGTCCATCATCTCGGCCAACACGACCTGCACGTCCCTGGCGGCGGTCTCGCTCACCGGGGACAGCTCACAGCTTCCTCGGGTCAGCGCCTCCCCGATGGAGATGCCTGACATGCATCACCCTTCAGCAGCCTGGAGTCTCTCGGCCTCGTCGCGGGTTGCCAATTCGTCGATGAAGGTGTCGAGGCCGCCGTCCAGCACGCCCGGCAGGTTGTGCGACGAGACGCCGATGCGATGGTCGGTGACACGGGACTGGGGGAAGTTGTAGGTCCGGATCTTCTCCGACCGCTCGCCGCTTCCCACCTGCGAGCGCCGGGCCGCATCCTCCTCCGCCTGTCGCGCTTCGATCGCTACGTCATACAGGCGTGCGCGCAGGATGCTCATCGCGCGCATACGGTTCTGCAGCTGCGAGCGTTCGTCCTGGCACTGCACGACGATCCCGGAGGGCAGGTGCGTTAGCCGGACGGCGGTTGAGTTCTTCTGGACGTTCTGCCCGCCCGCGCCGGCCGAACGGTACACGTCCATCTTGACATCCTTCTCCGGAATGTCGATCTCTACTTCATCAGCCTCGGCCAGCACGGCAACCGTCGCCGTTGAAGTGTGAATCCGACCCTGCGCCTCCGTCATCGGCACACGCTGCACCCGATGAACTCCGCTCTCGTACTTCAGCCGCGAGAAGGCTCCCTGCCCCCGCACCTGGAAGATCACTTCCTTGAATCCCCCGATGCCGGTCTCATTCTGCGACAGGATCTCGGACTTCCAGCCCCGGGCTTCCGCATAGCGCGTGTACATGCGGAACAGGTCCGCGGCGAACAGCCCGGCCTCGTCGCCGCCTGTGCCGGCCCGGATCTCGACGATGACGTTGCGATCGTCGCGTGGATCGCGCGGGATCAGCAGCGTCCGTAGCCGGCGATCGAGAGCCTGCAGCCGCGGCGCCAGTTCCTCCGTCTCGGCTTCGGCCAGTGCACGCATATCCGGATCCTCGCTCGTGCGAAGGCCGCGCGCCTGCTCGAGCTGCTCCTCGACCGCCTGGTACTCCCGCAAGGCCGTCACGACCGGCTCCAACCCGGCGCGCTCCCGCGCCAGCTCGGCCATGCGCTGGGGCTGCATGGCGGCAACGGCCAGCTCCTGCTCGAGCGCCTCAAATCGGCCGGCGATTCCCTTCAGTTTCTCCAACATTCCCAAGTACTCCACCCCGGCATTCAGGGGACACGGCATGCTCCCACGGCCAGAGTGGGAGCACTCTGTCGATTCTACCATGCCCTCCTCGGGAACTCGCACCACCTCCCGGGCGTCCTCAGCATAGGCCGTGTGCATCTTGGAGGTCCGCTATGTCCCGCTCCGCCCGATGGCTGTTTGGTCTGCTCCTGTGCCTGGGAATGCTGGCACCTGCCGCGCCTGCCCTGGCTGATGGCATCATCGTCCCCGACCCGCCGGTGTGCGACGGCGAGCTGTGCCCCGGCCCATTCCCCATCTCGCAACTGGCGATTCGCTATCACCGCGTCGAGGTCAGCATTGAGGATCAGGTGGCGACCACGCGCGTCGACCAGGTATTCCGCAACGACAATGACTTCGTCGTCGAGGGGACCTACATCTTCCCACTCCCGGCCGGCGCAGCTGTCACGCAGTTCACACTGTGGATCGACGGTGAGCCCGTCGAGGGCAAGGTCCTGACGCGTGAACAGGCACGTCAGACGTATGAGGACATCGTCCGGTCGCTGCGCGATCCGGCCCTGCTTGAGTACGTGGACCGAGGCGCGGTGCAGGCCTCCATCTTCCCGATCGACCCCGGGGCTGAACGGCGCATCGAGCTAGAGTACACGCAGGTTCTGCAGGCCGAGGACGGCCTGGTGCACTACCGCTATCCCCTGAACACCGAGAAGTTCTCCACACAGCCCCTAGAAGAAGTGACGGTCCGCATCAAGGTTGACAGCCGCGACCCGATCCAGGCGGTCTACTCACCCAGCCATGAGGTGGACATTGCGCGCGACGGAGAGCATGAGATCTCGGCCACCTACGAGGCCACCAACGTGCTTCCCAATCGCGACTTCGAGCTCTACTACTCGCTGGGCGAGGACCGCATCGGCGTCCATGTCCTGAGCTACCGCGACCCTGCCGAGGACGAGGACGGCTTCTTTCTGCTCCTGGCCTCGCCGGCCTTCGGCGCCGAGCTCGACTCGGCCGTCGCCAAGGACGTGCTGCTGATCATCGATCGGTCCGGGAGCATGGACGGGGAGAAGATGGAGCAGGCGAAGCAGGCGGCGATCTACGTCGTGCGGCACCTGAATCCTGAGGACCGCTTCAACGTTCTGGCCTTCAGCAGCAGCTTGAGCACCTATGCCTCCACGCTTCGCGAGGGCGACGAAGCCGCCGATGCCGTTGCCTGGATCGAGGCGCTCTCGGCGCGCGGATCGACCGATATCAACCGCGCCCTGCTTGAGGCGGCAGCGCAGCTCGACTCCGAGCGGCCGGCACTGGTCCTCTTCCTGACCGACGGCCTGCCCACCGAAGGCGTGACGGATCGGGAGGCGATCCTCGACAACATGGCCCGCTCCGCCCCTGACAGTCTGCGCTTGTTCTCCTTCGGAGTCGGATACGACGTCGACGCCGTGCTGCTGGACACATTGTCCGAGGCCCACCACGGCGCGACAACCTACGTGCTTCCCGATCAGGACATCGAGGAATCGGTCTCGGCCTTCTACGCCAAGGTCAGCACGCCCGTCCTGACCGATCTGGATCTGGACCTGGGGGAGGTCCGTGCTTACGATGTGGTCCCTGAGGCGCTGCCGGACCTTTTCGCCGGCGGCCAGTTGATCGTCATTGGGCGGTATCGCAACTCCGGGGAGACGACGATTGAGCTTTCTGGACGCGTCGAGGACCGATCGGAGGAGTTCCGCTACTCCGATGTTGAGTTCGTGTCCTCGGGCGGTCCCGATTTCCTGCCCCGGCTGTGGGCGACGCGCAAGATCGGCGCACTGCTCAACGACCTGCGCCTGCACGGCGCTGATCAGGAGAGTGTGGATCAGGTTGTGCGCCTGTGCATCCAGTACGGGTTCGTCACACCATCCACCTCGTATCTGGTGACCGAACCCAATGCCCTGGGGACGGATGCGATCGGAGAGATCGTCGAAGATGCATTCAAGGCCCTGCAATCCGCGCCCAGCATCGTCTCCGGCCGGGCCGCGGTGGAGCGAGCTGCAGCCGAGTCGGCGCTCGGTGGTGCCGATATCGCCGCAGCGCCGGAAGGTGAGGCTGCACAGGTCGTCCGCACGGCGGGCACCCGGGCCTTCCATCTGGTCGACGGCGTGTGGACCGACACCGCGTTCGACCCGCAGGCAATGGACCCACGCAGAGTCCCGTTCCTCTCGGAGGACTACTTCGCGCTGGCTGCCTCCCGCCCGGACGTGGCAGCCGCGCTGGCGCTCGGGCCGGATGTGATCATCGTCGTGGATGGTATCGCCTACCAGACGGTTGAGGCCGACGAGGCAGGCGACGCGATCCAAGTTCCGGATCCCATCACGTCGTCCGATCCGGCGGTCCCCGGTCAGCCCGACGAGCCTTCCGCCAGCGATCCCGGAATCGGCTCCACCGGCGTGAGACTGCCATGCGCGGGCGGTGCCTTCGCTCTGGGGGCATGCTTCCTTCCACTCCGAGAGCGATGGATACGGCGAGGACACTAGACCGGGACTTCGCACGCCTCAAAGCCGCTACTTGCCAAGACGGGAGCAGCTCCCTCTCAGGAGCCGCTCCCGGATCGCGCGCGCGGCTTGCCGCATGGCTTCACAGCTGGTCCGCTGGCGCAACCCAAGGCAGAGGACCGAATGCAGGCATTTCCGTCACCATCCGATCGGCATCCACTCTGTTCCTTCGCCATGCCGATCGCGGATAGAAGACCTCCCGCACCACAGGTGCGGGAGGTCACGTGCAAATCATGCGTTGAGGCAAGGCATCGTCAATTGTCGCAAGTTTCCGGCAAAGAGAACGTGCCGGCAAGGGTATCGGTGGATTGGCTGAGATAGTCGATGGGCCTCACGTAGATCTCAACGACAAAGTCGGCCGGACCAGGATTGTCGGTCCCGCTCCACCCGCACTTGATCTTGTCGAATGTGAGGGTGCCGTCGTAGCACCCCTGCCAGCTCTTGTCGCCCTGGATCCCGCCGTTGCAGTAGGTGAGGTCGCCCAGGTAGGAGATGCCAGCGTACCCGGGGACTATGTACTTGACTTCAACTCTGGAGATTCCGCTCGACTCCGGCGCATCGTAGATAACCGCGTCAATCGTGACGTCTACTTTGCAGGTGGCAACCGATACTGCGCTGAACGTGCTGGACGTCACGATCGGTGGGTCCGTATCCGCAGGGGCGGGGGGCGGCTCCGTCGCCGTTGGCTTGGGCGTCTTCGTCTTCGTCGGCGTCGGCCTCGGCGTCCTGGTCGAAGTTGCCGTCGGCGTCGGTGTCTCCGTGGGGGTGGGCGTCACCGTAGGGGTCGCGGTGAACGGCTTTGCCCCTTGAAAGTCGCGCGCCGTCGCCGTCGGGACAGGCCTCTGCAGCTGCTCCTGGATCTCCTGGCTTTGCGAGGCCGCCTCGTCACTCGACATGCCAAGGTCTTGCAGCACTTCCTCGAAGATCGAGAGGCGTAGCGAATGCACCGTGCTGCCGGCCGGATCGGGGGCGTAGTTGGCGGAGAGGCGCGAGCGCAAGCTAGACATCAGGTTCGAGGGCGCAGCTGCAGATGCGCTGATGCGCATGGCGGCGGCGAACCACACCACCAGAAGCACCAGGAACAAACCCACGGCTCCCACGAGCCAGCGCCGTCCTGATGGCTTTTTCATCTCGGCACCTCCCAGGCTCGCCGACCGCCGGCGACGCCCTCCCCGACCGAACGCAACGAGACACGCGCCGCCGGGTCGGGTGGCGACGGTTCCTCTTGCCTATCAGCCTATCCTAGCTTCCGGGGGCAGGCAACCGTACCGTCTTACCTACTAGAAACGTCGCCCAACCGAGATTGGGGGCCACGCCGGACAGGCCAAGGCTGACCTGGCCCATCCGGCAACCCGCACAGATGGCGGGATCACGCCTCGCCGACGCCGGGTTCCACGAGCTTTGAAAGGCGATCCTTGACCTCGTGGATCCCCAGGTCGGCTGGCAGGCCACGAACCTGTGCTCGGCCGAATCTGCCGAACACGAACTGGCGCTGTGCCGAACCGAGGCTCCGGTGGGTCTCTTCGCTGATCAAGAGCACGGCCGGGTCGGTCTCGCGGGCAATGGCCAGCATTCCCTCGACGGCGATCATCGCCTCGCCCAGCAAGGCGGGCTCACCCTTCCCGATCTGGATCGTTCCCGCGACCACATCCCCCGTCGCCACTGCGACGGATGCCTGCAGCGGCCCCATTCCCCGTTCGACGCGAGCCTCGTTGAGCGACCGCACGCCGTCCAGGATTTCCATGCCGGCGTGTGTCGCCTGGAGGGCAGAGACCGCCGGCGGCAGGACTCCTGGCGGCAGTCCAAACTGCGCGATCGCCGTCGTCCCGCCGGTCCTCGCCAGCACGCCCGAGTGCCGCCCTGCAACCTCACCGATCATGCTCAGGCAGGTCTCCAACTCTCGCATGAGGACCTCGGGGGCTTCGTCCAGGCTCCCAAGGCCGCGCAGTTCGACTGCCAGGATCGTGGCCCTTCGCCTGCGAACCACCTGAGTCGGCATCGCCGGCTCAACCTCGCTCGGCGCCTTGGCCTGCAGCGAGGCCACCGTGGTCTCCCCTGGCACGATGCCCACCATCGTTCGCTGGCGCAGGTCGTCCACCATCTGATTGAACGTTCGAGCCAGGACGGCGACCTCATCGGTGCCTCGATCGGCCACCCGCGTCTCAAGGTTCCCGAGTGCCACCTGTGCCGAGGCATCGGCAATGGCAATGATCGGCCGTGTGATGTTGTTGGAGATGATCAGGCCGGCAATCACAACCAGCACCAACGCGATGGCTCCAAAGATGATCACCTGCCACAGATCCTGGGTGGACCGCTCGGCGAGCGAGAGCTGCGGCAATGCAACTCCCAAGACACCAAGTGGCTCGGTCCCGTGTCGGGCGACAAACGCCGTCAGGACCTCCGTGTAGTCGATGCCAGAGACGGAGATCGACCGGATCGGGTCGCCTTCCGTTCCTGGAGCCATCGACCGGTCGATCGTCTCAAGGGGCAGCGTGAGCGCTGCGGGATCTTGCGGCTCAAGCGAAGTGGCAAGCAGATGGCCGTCGAACTGGTCATAGATCGAAGTGCTTGCCCCTGCCTGCTCGGCCACTTGAGGGACAAGGTCCTCAAGATAGCGTCCGACCAGCACGGCTCCGCGGACAACCCCGGATGCGTCGCGCACGGGCCCGCCAACGAACAGGACAGGGACGTCCTGGTCACCAATGCGAATGGCGTGCATCCCGGTCTGCTTGTCCCCGATGGCGGTGTCGGCCGAGCCGGCCAGCAGTCGCTGCACAAACGGCCAGCTGCTGTAGAAGGCTTCGCCGCGCAACGTGGTGTACTCCCCCGCCGAGGCTCCCGGAGGCCGCCGCACGGAGAGCAAACTGGAGGCCTGCGCGTCGACGATGGATACCACATCAACATCGGCGTTGACCACCAGCGGAAGCACCAGCGTTCGCAGCGCCTCCGAATTCGCTTGCTGCACGCCGTCCAGAATCCCTTCCGTGTTGGCGATCAGACGCTCGGTAGTCAGCAGCTCGTCTTCGATCCGGACCACTGCGTCAGCCGCCTGCTGGCCGCTGTCCGTCATCTGGAGGAGATAACGCTCCTGCCGGTCCTGGCCCACGATCCGGCTGAGCAGATACACCATGCCCAGGCTCAGCAGGAGGGCGAGCAGGATGAATGGAAGAGTGATCTTCCAGCGCAGGCTGAATCGCGGCGTGGGCTTCGAGACAGACACGGGCATGCCGTGCTCCCGGAGTCCTCTCCTACTTCAGGAAGAGGGAGAGGATGATCAGGCCAAGGATCAGGCTGCCGGCCAGCAGGCCGATGCGCTTCAGATCCTTGACCACGTATGTGTAGTTCGGCTTGAACTCCCCGCCTGCGGAGCTCGTGCCGCCTTCGGCGCGGCGCGCTTCAGTAGATGCTCCTCCTGCGGGGATCGGGCGACGCTGGGTCTTGCGTTTCGTTTTGCTCACCTGTTCACTCCATCCACTCAAGATCCTTGAGCAGTCATCCGCCGACTAGCTCGGCGAACACGACAATCCGCTGGTTGTCCACCAGATACGGATAGCACGAGATCATCGTCAGCGTCGCGCGTTCGGTCGCCGCCATGACGCTGACATCGGTTGGGCCGACAAGCTGGACGCCCGTCACCCGGTATTCCCACTGACGCGTGGCGGTCGAAACCAGCACTTCATCCCCGGGCTTCAGCTGGTCTAGGTTCCGGAAGAGCTCCCCGAAGATGTCATTATGGGCAGAGACCACCATGTTGCCCTTCTGGCCTGGATTGGCGGTGCCGACATGCTGCGCCACGCCCTTCTTGAGCTGCTCCCAACCATCACCCTGGACGACCGGGGCCGGATCGTTCCACAACGCCGGGATGAAGATCGCGCGGGCCTGCTCGGGGCCTGCGGTTGGAATCGGGACCTGGGCTAGGGACTGCACCAGGGGCCGGAGGTTGGCCGGGATCTCGGCTTCGTTCGGGGCCGCGCCTCCGGGTGAGGTTGGCGGCGTGTGGCCCGAGGGCAGCACGACGGCGGTGATCAACGGCGTGGGCGTGGGGGTCGGCCCGGCAAGCGCCTCAGCAACCTCGCGGTTTAGTGTACGCAGCACACCCATGCCGCTGAACAGCACGAACGCCAGGCCGAGCACCGCACCGACTTCGATCAGCAGCAGCGCCTGGTTCATCGTCCTTCGCCCGCGCCTGGCCGCCGGCTGTTCCGCCGTCTTCACCTCCTCGGCAGGAGATGAGAGCCGGGCAACCTCGGTCAGCACAGACGGGGGCATCGGATCTGGGCTGACGGTGACCGCGCGCCCGCTCTGGCGGAACTTCTCGAGGCGCGCCTGACGGCGCTCCAGGCGCTTGCGCGCCAGCAGCGCTTCCAGTTCCTCGATCGATAGATCTTCCGCCGGACGCCGTTCTTTGGCCACTGTGCAGCCTGCGATGCCCGTGTCGTTCGATGCACGTTCGATGCCAGGCGTTCCGCGCGGATTATACCCGAACGAGCTCGACCAGCACCTTCCCAGGGTTTCCTTCTATAATGCCCCCAGCGCACCTGCGCGCAGATCCACAGGAGGCCGGATGGAAGGCCATTTCGCGGTCATTGGCGCCGGGCGGCAGGGAACGGCCGCGGCTTACGATCTGGCGCGCTTCGGCCAGGCGGATGAGATCTTCCTCGCCGACCGGGACTTGACTCTTGCTCGCCAGGCGGCCGAGCGTGTCAACCACCTGATGGGCATGCCGATCGCCTCGCCCGCCGTCCTCGATGCAGAGGATGAAGCGGGGGTCGAGCTCTGGCTCCGCCAGCACAAGGTGCGCGCCTTCATTTCGGCCGTGCCCTATTTCTTCAACCTTGGGCTGACGCGCGCTGCCATCGCGTGCGGCTGCGGGATGACCGACCTGGGCGGGAACAGCGATGTCGTCTGCGCCCAGCTGGATCTGTCACCGCAGGCCGCCGCCTCCGGAGCGTGCATCGTCCCCGACTGCGGCCAGGTGCCCGGTATGGGCACCTCGCTGATCGTGTATGCCATGGAGCAACTCGATGAGCCGCGCCAAGTGTTCATGTGGGACTGCGGGCTTCCCGCCAATCCTCGGCCGCCGTGGAACTACCGCCTCGGCTTCAGCATCGAGGGTCTGACCAACGAGTTCTACGGGGATTGCCTGTACATCCGTGACGGGCGCACCGTCCGTGTCGCCAACCTCGACGAACTCGAACGCGTCGAGTTCCCTGCTCCCATCGGCCCGCTTGAAGCGTTCACCTCGTCCGGGGGCCTAACGACCGCCGCACTGACCTTCGCCGGCAAGCTCGAAGTCCTCCAGAACAAGACGCTGCGCTACCCAGGCAGCTTCGCGCAGCTCAAGGTGATCCAGCAGCTGGGCCTGCTCAGCCCGGATCCAATCGAAGTGGGCGGCGTGCGCGTCGCACCGCGCCAGATCCTCCACGCCCTCTGGGAGCCGCAGATCCGTGCCGCACCGGACGAGCACGACCTGATCATCATCCGCATCCTGGCGCGCGGGTCGAAGGCGGGCAAACCGACCGAGGCCTGGGTGGACTTGATTCACTACGCCGACGAGACGACCGGCTTCTCCGCCATGGAGCAGGCAACCGGCTGGCATGCCGCCATCCTGACGCATGCCATCGCCGGAAACCGAGTCGTCCCTGGCGTCATTCCGGTCGAGAAGGCGATGAGCGGAGCAGACTTCGTGGCGCAGGCCACCCAGCGCGGCTTCGACGTTCGCCTGGACATCAGGCCTGGCGAGCAGGCCGCCTAGACCAACGCTCCCGCCTCTCTGGTTCCACTATCGGTTCTCGTTGCAGGGGCGAAGCAGGCACGTACGCTGCTTCGCCCTTTCATCTTCCTGCCCATGGCTCGCGTCACCCCGATCCTGCGTTCATGTGTGCGCCGCCGAATCCAGGATCTCACGCGCTAGGCGCTCAAGCCGGTCAAAGTGCGTGCCTCTCCAGTACAGGCGATCACAGGCGTCGCAGCGCGTCACTTCGCTGGCTTGGGCTCGCACCCAGGCATGGATCCGTTCTGCAACCTCGTTGGTTCTCACCCTGCCGAGCTGCGCGTTGCACCGCAGGCACCGCGTGAACGGTGCCGCCAGGCCAACAAGATCGAATCGCCGGACAACCTCGACGCACTGCGTTTTGGGTTCAAGACTGCGAACCAGGTGGGCATGCGTTACCTGGCTGCGCTTGAGAAGCTGCCGATCGCGCGTCAGCAGGATGCGCTGCTCGCTCGCTGACAGCCGCGCCAGGTCCGGGTCCTGCATCTCTCGGTCATACGTGGCGTCAAGCCCAAGCAGGCGCAGGTAGGCGGCCAGTTTGCCCAAGTGGACGTCGAGCACAAAGCGGGGCTGACGCAGCGGCCAGGCGCGCACGCGCGCGGCCTCGCCGACATCGAGGGCCTCGAACATCGGATAGACGCTCACGCGATCGCCATCCTGCAGCCGATACTGGAAGCCCTGGGGTTGACCGTTGACCAGAATCACTTCAACCTCGGTGTGCGGGACACCGAGTGACTCAATGACATCCTTCACCGAGGGGGAGCCCTGGAATTCGTGAACGAAGTCCACGAATCGTCGCAGACGAGGAAGCAGGTCGTTCAATTCCGCGTAGAAGCGGAAGGTTGTGCTCCTGGAGGGCATAGGGAACGACGGTCAGCCTGCCCGGCCGACGGCCAGCATGTACAGTGGGCGTTCCTCCGGCCCGAGCTCCAGGATCTTCGCGATCTGAGCGTCCTGGAACGCGCCGATGGGCACGGACGCCAGACCGAGTGCGACGGCCTGGAGCATCACGTTCTGCGCGGCGTGCCCGGCTTCCATGGCGATGTAGCGCGCCCCCCTGCTCTTGCCGTACCTCTCCTCAATTCGCCGGGCAATGCAGGTCAGGATGATCACGGCTGAAGCCTGATGGATGAACTCCTGACCGAGAGCGGCTCGCTCGAGATCCGGGCGTACGTCGGCCCTCCGCAGGACACGCAACGCGTGCTTCGCGGGTTGGTAGTGACCCAGGTAGCCGGATGTTGCG
>JAPLGR010000122.1 GCA_026390045.1 Chloroflexota bacterium
GAGGGCGATGGCCACGCCCTCTTCCGTCTCGTCCTTGGCGTTGTCCATGCGCTTGACCAGTTCGGGCGGCACCACCACGCCAGGGACATCGGACATCAGGTGGGCGGCCTTGGCGCTCTTGAGCGGGATAATCCCCGGCAGGATGTAGACCTTGTCGAGGATGTTCCGCTTGTCGACCGCCTCCAGCCACTCGGTGAAGCGCCCGTAGTCGAACACCGGCTGCGTCTGGATGAACTGCGCGCCGGCATTGACCTTCTTCTCCTCCCGGATGGCCTCGTAGCGCGGGAGGGCGGCGTAGGGCGATGCCGCCGCTCCAAGGAAGAACTTGGGCGGGGTCTTGATCTCGCGGCCATCGATGTAGATACCTTCATCGCGCATGCGCCGCAGCATCCACAGCACCTGGATGGCGTCCATGTCGTTCTGATCGGGCTTGGGCGTTGGTCCGGGGCCGAGGCGCAGATGATCCCCCGTCAGACACAGGATGTTGCGCACGCCGAGCGCCGCCGCGCCGAGCACTTCGGACTCAATGGCATACCGCGTGCGGTCGCGGGCGGCGAGCTGCAGCACCGGCTCGAGGCCGGCCTCCAGGCACTTGACGCACGATGCCAGGCTGCTCATGCGCGGCGTAGCCGAAGCGTTGTCGGTGAAGTTGGCGGCCACGACGTAGTCATGGATTAGGCGCGCCTTCTTCATCATCGGATCGACGTTCGCCGTCAGAGGCGGGGCGATCTCGCCCGTCACCGTGAACCGGCCGGCGCGCAGGCTGCGCTCCAGGTCCGAGACCGGTTCGGCGTATCCCGGCGCGTGGTACTTGTCATCGCCCTTCCACCAGTCCGGCTGGCGGACGTCATAGAAGAAGGCGTCCCAGGTCTCGGAGAACCGCTTGCGGTTGGCCACGTAATCGAAGAAGTTGATGTGGTGGTGCTTGTCGCGATAGACCCGGAACAAGTCGAGCCAGGTCTCGTGGCCCACCTTGCGCCCATCGAGCGGGGCGTTCACTTCCAGCAGGCGAGGCGTGCGACCCATGCGCTCGGAACGCTCGTAGATCTTGTACCAGGTGCACGGGCGGGTCTCGTCGACGTAGCAGTGCTCGGGCGTCGACCCGCCGCACGGGCCGTTGCGCAGCCCCTTGGGACAGGTCATCGAACACATGAAGGCGGTCTCCTGCAGGATGCAGTTGCCGCACATGCGGCAGCTGAATCCGACGCTCTTCGCCCAGCGTTCGAAGGCAGTGAACGCCCGGATGGGGACGGAGTCACGTGTGTACGGGAGATACGGCATCTGGTACCGGCGGGGCGAGAAGAGCGACATGGCGCGCCTCCAAGGACTGGACCCTAGGTTGTGTGGTGGACCCCTCACCGCTGCGCCGGGGTGGGGCGGCCTGGATGACGCCCTCCCGACGTGCGGGGTCGATAGGCAATGAAGCTTACCGGTATGGTAGGTCTTGCTTCGCGCAGGCCGTAGTGCCGTAAGTCATTCCGGCCGGATGAAGAACGTAGGCTGCCCGGTACTGGACTATGCGAGCGGATCCCCCACGCCGGATGATCGGCCGCGGCTCAGTACTCGTCCGTCGTGTTGCGCAGGCGCAGGATCATGTGCGACAGATCGCGCAGGTCTCCATCGGGCAGCATCCAGAAGTCGGAGTAGATGCAGACCTGCTCGAAGCCCAGATTCTGGAAGGCCTTGATGTCACTCGCCCGATCGGTGGCGATGATAACCTCGAGCAGATACAGGCCGCGGCGCTTGGCCAGATCGATCAGGGACTGGATCATCCGGGACGCCAGGCCGCGGCGGCGAAAGTCCTTGGTCAGAAAGATGCGAATCTCCGCCCGGTGGCGCGCCGGCCCTTCCCGGAAACGCAGCGTGGCATCCCCCACCATGCGGTCGCCCGCCATGGCTACCATCGGGAACACCCGGTCGTAGTCCACAGTGTCGGCCCAGGAGCCGACGAGATCCAGGTTGGACACGTCGTGCATCATGTAGCGGCGCTCTTCGGGTGAGACCGGTTTGAACAGGTCGATCAGCGCCTGTCGGTCGTCCTTGGTGAGTGGCCTGAGGAGCACCCGGGCGCCGTCTCTGAGCGTGATCAATTGACGATACGTGAGTTCTTGCTGTGTAACCATCCCTGTGGCTCCTCACCGGATACCGGCGCGAGCGGTGCGTCCGCCCGCGCCGGCACCGGATCGCTCAGTCGGGTTGCTGCTTCGGGTCTTCCTGGGCGGCCAGCGCCGCGAGTGTACGATTGCGCATGTCGGCCCTACCGTGTTCCCCCGTCGAAGTCCGCCGGCATCGGTTCGCTGTTCCCTAGCCGCACCTACAACCGCAGGTACGAGTCAGTATAGATGACTTTGTTCAGGAGGACCTGCACGCTCTTCCAGACCTCCTCCTGAGCCGGATCCTTGTGGTCCACGTCCTCCGGCTGCAACTCGCCGACGGCGGCCACGGCGTCGAACAGCTTGAGGTACAGCGCGCCCAACGGCGTGCTGCCGTCGCGCGTTTCCACGATCCGGATGACCCCCATCAGCTCCTTGTCGAGCGGATCGAGGATGGCGGCATCCAGCCCGGCGCCCATCAGCATGGCCATGTAGACCCGATTGAGCAGCGGGCGCATCTCGTTCGGCACCTGGTTGGACACGTTGGATAGCCCGACGACGGTCATCGGCGCCGGGTCCATCACCATCTTGACCATGCGCACCGTCTCAATCGCATGCGGCACATACTCCTGGCAGCCGGAGACCGTCAAGATCAGCGGATCCACGAGCAGGTTGGACATCGGCATGCCCACTTCCTGGGCGCGCGGGATCAGCTTCTCCATGGCGATGCTGACGCGGGCGTCGGCGCTGACCGGGATGCCGCTCTTCTCCATGCACAGCGCAATCAGCTTGGCGCCATACTTGGCGGCCAGCGGAGGGACGTTGGCCAGCCGCTCCTCTTCCGCCGAGGTGGAGTTGATGATCGCGTTGGACCCGATCTTCTTTAGCCCGGTCTCAATGGCGGCCAGGTTGGTTGTGTCCAGCGAGAGCGTCATGCCGGGGACCGCCTCCTGCATGACGTCCGTCAGCCAGTCCATCACCTCCGGGCCGGCCTTCTTCTGGGGCCCGATGTTCAGGTCTAGCACATCGGCCCCCGCCGCCTTCTGCTTGCGGGCCAGGTCGACGAGGAATGCCCCGTCGCGGTTGGCTAGGGCCTCTTTCACCTTGGGCGAGATGATGTGGATGTTTTCGCCGATCTTGTACATGAATCTCCTCCTTGGCTTCAGGAAAGGTTGGCGAGTCGGTCGGTCATGGCTTCCACGGCCCTGCAGGCCGGTGAGTCCCCGTCGAGATGGAGCAGAGGCTGGCCGAGCGCATCGAGCTGATTGACGCGTGCATCGGCCGGGATAATCGCCGCCACCTCCAGCCGCGTGGCGTCGATCGCCGCTTGCAGTTCAGGCGTCAGCTCCCCATCGACCCGGTTGACGATCAGCATTGCCTTGCGGACGTTGACCTCGATCTCCTTGGCCATCTCTGCAATGCTGGCCGCAGTGCGCAATCCGCGCAGGCTTGGGTCGGACACGACCAGCAGCAGATCGACGTCCCTAGTCGTGCGCCGGGCGATGTGTTCCATCCCGGCCTCGTTGTCGACCACGACGTATTCGTACTTGCGCCCGAGGTCGTCGATGATCTGCCGGAGAAGATGATTGACAGCGCAGTAGCAGCCCTGGCCCTCGGGCCTACCCATGGCGAGCAGGTCGACCTGGTCGCCCTCCTCCAGTGCCATGCGGATCTCGCGCGTCAGATGATCCACCCGGCTGATGGAAACGCCGAGCTGGCCCGCCTGGGCGGCATCCATCATGTCCTCGCGGATCTCACCGGCGGTGGCGGGCATCGGAAGGCCGAGCGCCATGTGCAGGTTGGTCGCCGGATCGGCGTCGATCGCCAGCACGGGCTGCGACGTGCGCCGGGTGAGGGCGCGGATCAGCAGCGCCGCCACCGTGGTCTTCCCTGTGCCGCCCTTGCCGGCCAGTGCAATGGTCATCGTCATACCGTCACTCCCATCCGCTTCAAGACTCGTCGCGCTCGCAACGTCACCCACTTGCTCGGTTTGCCCTTGGCTTCAACGTCACACCACAGCTTCCCCTTGTATGAGTAGCGCATGATCCAGCGGCCGTCCGGGCCGCGCAGCGCTAGGAGATTCTCAGCCGCGTGCTGCAGCCTGCGGTCCTTGCCCCATCCAAGGGCGGTCAGCACCTCAAGGTTGCGCGGCACGTCCTGCACGTAGCCCATGGGGTAGCCGAACTGGAACCAGCTTCGGCTGGGAGGGCCGCCGGTCGGCGTGGGGTAGTCGGCGGCGGCTGGATCTCGGCTGAGCAGGAAGGCTGATCCCGCCTTGATCGCCTTCTTGACTGCGGCCGTCCGGCGGCGGGGAGGGATCCGGCTGAGCGCGTCCAATGCGGGGATGGCGCCCCAGGCACAGGCGAGCTGGCTGTTGGCCGCGCACAGGAATCCCGGGCCCGAGTTCCCCGACCGGTAGTAGCGGGCCGCTTCGACTTCGCCTTTCGGGGGGCGCTTTTCGCCGGGGACTGCGGGCTTGATCCCTTCGCCGGTGATGCTGCGCGTCAGCCAATCGAGGGCGACCTGCAGCCGCGGGTCGTCGCCGAAGCCCAGCTCCAGCAACGAGGCGCACACGTTGCCCTGAATGCAATGGAGCATCCCGGCTGGCGTTCCGTTTAGCGAAACGCCGCCGTAGGGCTCGCGGGCGCGGCTGTGGTTGAGGACGTAGTCCGCCCCGAGCCTCACTCGCCGGTCCCCGCCGTTGGCGCCGAGCTGCCCGAGGAAGATCATCGACCAGAGCATGCTGCGATACTTCGGGCTATAGCCCGGACCGGCCTTGGCCCACCAGCCCTCCGGCTTCTGCGATTCGAGGATCTCGCGCACAGGCGAGGTTCGGTTTGCCGCTCGCCGCGCGGCCGTCACGTCGGGATCATCTGCCGGAGCGCCCAGCAGATCACGCAGCGCGAAGGCGCGCACGCCTGGATCCTTCTTCTCGAGCAGCCAGTCCAGGACCGGATCTGTACCGCGGCTCATGCCAATCCCTCCCCGTACATCTGCCCTGGACCAAGCACGTCGCCGAATCGCGGGCGCAGCGCCACGCGGGAGCTGTAACACAGGTGGCACGCGTCCGCGTACGCATCGGCGTGCGCGATGCCGTAGTGCCTCACGAGTTCCGCCGGCCCGCCCTTGAGAAGCGGGCCGACAATCGGGTGCTGCTTCGGCTTGTAGCCGCGCACAATTTCCTTCAGCGGTCGCTCGAACAGATTCCCCACGATGATGCCCTGGCACAGGTGCAGGTTGCCTAGAGGATCGAGGTGCATGCGCCCGGGATCATCCAACTCCTCATGCGGGCACTCGTCGAACGTGTTCCAGGCAGTTGCTGGCGCCTTGGCGGCGAGCTTGACGGCGGCGCGCCCCCGGTACATGATCGGGCCGCCCTCCACGGGCTCTCCTCGACGCGGTGCGGAGCCGACTCCGTCGGGCAGGTCACACAGGATCATGTCAGCTGGGATGCCGAGCGCCTTGCTGGCCTCAAGAACATGGTGCGCTTCAGAGCTCACCCGTTCTTCGTAGTGCAGCTCATCGGTTGAAACGGAGAGCGAGTTCAGCTGGCCGGCGAGCGGCTCGAGCCAGGCGCGGGCATCGGCCGCGGTCGTCGCCCAGTAGCCATTCGTCACCACGCCTACCTGGAAGCTGCGGGCTGCAGCGGCATGCACGCCGCGGACGAGGATCGGGTGGAAGAGGAAGGGCTCACCACCTTCGAAGAAGACCCACTCGATCGTTCCCAGCTCGCGCGCCTGGTCGAGCACCTGCTCGATCCGCTCCAGCGTGAACACGCCCTGCTGATTCGGGCTTCCCCACACGAAGCAATGGTCGCACTCGGACGTACAGCGGTAGGTGAGCAGGAAGTGCAGGCCGGTCAGGTTCATGCCGCGCCTCCCGCCGGTGTCAGGCCGGCCTCGCGTTCCCAGATACTGGCGACGCTGGGGAAGCGGGCGATCTCGGTGTGGGGGAGGAACAGCGCGGCTGTGAACGCGTCATAGAAGGAGTTGTCGGCCGAGAGTTCAAGGTAGGTCATGCCGCGCGCGATGTGCCGCAGTCGATCACGTTCGTCACGCGACAGCAGGGCGCGGTACGTCCCCAGGATGGCGGTGTTCCCCAGGAACTTGAAACGGTCCCAGGGCAGATCGGGCAGTAGCCCGATCTGGATGGCCTTCTCCACATTGATGTACTTGCCGAACGATCCGCCGACCAGCACCTGCTGGACGTCCTCGAGGCGCACGCCGACGCTCGTGGCCAGCACGCTGAACCCGGCGAAGATGGCGGCCTTGGCGCGCAGCAGGTTGTCGACATCGACCTTGGTGAGGGTGATGTCGCCGCCGGTGCTGGTCTCGCCCGCCCAGGCAATGACGTACTCCGGCCCGTGGTCACCCTGCCGGACGCGAGGCGTATCCAGGTCGAGCTTAACGTTGCCTCCGCGATCGATGACGCCGGTGACGAACAGCTCGGCCAGGAGCGAGATCAAGCCAGAGCCACAGAGGCCGCGCGGCTTGCCGCCTCCGATCACGCGCCATGTGGGTTCGAACGTCCCGGAGTTGACCCACACTTCCTCGATGGCGCCTTCTGTGGCGCGCATTCCGTTCACCACGCCGGCACCTTCGAACGCCGGACCGGCCGAGCAGGCGCACGTCACCTGCCAGTCATGCGTTCCGAGCACGATCTCGCCGTTCGTACCGACGTCGATGAACAGCGTCAGCTGGCCGGTCTCGGAGAGGCCGCAGGCCAGGACGCCGGCCGTGATGTCGGAGCCGACATAGGACGCGACGCCCGGCAGGCAGTCGACGCTTGCCAGCGGGTTGATTCCCAGGTCGATGTCGTGTGCCATGATCGGGACCGGCATGTTGACGGTCGGGATGAAGGGGGCGAGGCGGATCGAGGTCGGCGGCAGCCCGAGGAACAGGTGAGCCATCGTTGTGTTGCCGGCAACGGTCGCCTTGTAGATGTGATCCGGCGAGACGCCGGTGCGCTTCTCCAGGCGCACGAGCAACTCGGCGATGGTCTCGCGCACGCGGTGGCTGAGCTCAGCCAGTCCGCCGTCGCGCCCGGCGTAGATGATCCGCGAGATCACGTCCTCGCCGCAATGGATCTGGCCGTTGTACTCGGCCGAGGAGCCCAGCACCTCGCCGGTGATCAGGTCCACCAGGTAGGCGCTGACGGTTGTGGTCCCGATGTCGATGGCCAGCGCTACGGGTTCGATCGGGTCGGTGGCGATATCGATCAGACGCGCCGGTCCATGTGGCCGGTTCCATGTCTCCGCCTCAAGCACGACCCATGGGGACCAGTCGGACTCGCGCACCACGCTGCCCAGCCGTCGCACGAGGGCCAGCGGCACCTCGGCTTCGGGGTAGCCCGCCCCGGCCAGAGCGATCTCCAGGCGCGTCAGGTCATCCTTGTTGTCCTGGAAGGACGGTTCCGGCAGATACACGCGGAAGGCGCGCACACCTTGAAGGTTCTGGTCGTAAGGGAAGGGGACTTCGATTGACTTGGCCGTCTTGTCCGTCACCAGACGGCGCTCGATCCGTTCCTGATCGGGGATGCTGACTGTCAGGTCGCCTTCGATGACCGTCTGACAGGCGAGCGCGAAGCCCGACTCAATATCCTCCGCCGAGAGGCGGAGGGTCGAACGGCGCCGCGCGCCGTCCCCTTTGACGAACACAGCACAGCGGCCGCAGCGTCCCTGTCCGCCGCACGGCTGAGCGATGTCCAATCCGGCGCGCTGGATGGCTTCCGCCACGAGCGACCCGGTAGGGACCTCGACCGTTTGGTTCGCGGGGAGAAGCGTGACCTTATGGTTCGCCATCGGACGACCGGGCCCGAGTTCGAACGTCGGAGCGGCTAAGGACGGCCGCCCGCCGAAGAGGCCTCTCCGGCGGGCGGGTGGCGCGCTCCCATGTCGGACGGGGCCGTGGTCAGTTGACCCACATTGCCTTTAGGAATGCCCCGATGTCAACGGCCTCGCGCGGCCCAACCATGATCGTCCATCCGGGCAGGTCGCCCTCCAGTTCGCCGGAGAGAACGGCGACGTGGCCCGGGATGATCACCTTGCGGTGCTTGACCTTGCCTTCGACGCCGACCGTCTTGACCGCCTTGGCGATGCGCTCGGAGTCGAACTTGCCGGCCGCCCATGCCGTGAGCACGCTCATGCCTTCGGCATCGGTGACAACAAGCCAGGCCGGCCAGCCTGAGCCTTCGACCTCATTGGCGATGGCAAAGTACGTGATGGAGAAGTTGGTCGTCACCAGAACCGGCGAATCGTCCTTGGGGTTGTTGATCTCGTACATACCCGGCTGCACCTGGATCGGCTTCTGCGGATCGGTGTAGATGTTCTGCCGCAGGACGAGCAGCCCGTACAGGCTGGCCGGATCAAACGTATCAAGGACGATGAACCCGGCGTACTTGGCGATGTGCTCGGCCGCCAGGAGAACATCGTCGGCCTTGCCGCCGGCGCCGGGGAAGGTGATGATCGGGAAGCCAAGCGGGCGGAAGTTCTTCTTGATGGCCAGCCGACGAAGCGTCGTCAGCTTCTCCAGCGAGTCCTTCGGGCCCTTCACGCCGGGGTCGAGGACCAGGTCTTCCAACCCGGCCTTGGTCAGCGACTGGGTGAGCGTTGCCAGATCGTCGAGCGTTTCGGCGCGTGCGACCAGCGGGACCTTGGCGGCCTTGGCAACCTCGGCCATGGCCTCCCAGTTGCTGGCGTCGGCGGCGTGCAGGAGGGGTCGCGTGCCGCTCGCCGCTTCGAGCCAGGCCTTGGCCACGTCGGGCTTGGAGGTCAGCAGGATCAGCGGCTTCTTGCTCGCCGCGCGCACGGCTTTCACCGCCCCGGCGAACGCGGCTGGATCGCCCGAGGCCGCCTCAATGGCGTATCCGTCGAGCGTCAACGGGATGCCGACGTAGTCGGCCTTGAACGCGTCCGCCGCGGCAACCTGCTTCTTGATCTCCTCGGCCGGCAGGCTGTCCTTCACTCGCAGGAACAACCCAGGGCGATGGAAGAAGGTCTTCTCGTGGCGGAAGAGGACAGTCTCGTTGCCAACGGCCAGCTTGCCGTCATCGCCGGCGATCTCCACCAGGCGAATGGGTGGGGCCGAGGCGGCTTCCAGCTTGGCCTTCGACTCTTCGCTGACATACGGGCAAGCCTTGAGCTCCGCCTGCTTGGCGGCCAGTTTCATGGCGAAGGCCAGGCAGGTAGGGAAGGAGCATTCCTTGCAGTTGGTCTGCGGCAGGAGCTTGTAGATCTCGAGTCCAGTGAGTGCCATGATTAGCCTCCTATGCCGCCATCAGGGCGTCGACAACGCCCCGCAACCGGCGCAGCGTTTCCGGATGACGCAGGACGATGATGTCGGCCCCAGCGTAGATCAGGGCATTGGCGGTGAGCGCCTCCCAGTTCAGCGCGCGCCGGTTCCAGTCGCCCCACGCGGCGGGGACGCCTTCGCCCACCTTGGCTTCCTTGACCTTCCAGCCTTCCTCGCCCGGCGTGACGATCAGCGGCTGCTGCGTCATCGAGTCGCCCTGCAGGGCGGCCAGGCGAAGCCGCTCCATCACTGAGTACCCGTATTCGATCCCATAGCCGAGCGCGCCGGTGGTTGGATCCATGATGATGCGCTCTAGCGGCAGACCCATGTCATGAATCAGGATCACCAGCTGCTTCGACAGGTTGACATCCATCGGCGTCTTGGACTGGACGACATGATCGTTGGCCAGCGCTCCTGCCACGATGGTGCGGTAGTTCTTATCCTCGCAGGTGCCGATCAACAGCCGCTCGCCCTTGCCTTCTTCGGCCGCGGCGACAATCAACTCGTTGTCAATCTCAGCCTGCCCCGGACCGATCACCGCCAGGGGGAGGCCTGTGGCTTCGAGCACCTTGCGGACGACCGCCCGGGCGTTGGCGGCCGTGTTGGCCTTGCCGTCCGCCAGGGTGGCGCTCAGTGTCAGGAAGATCAACTCCGCCCCGGCCTGCTCGGCGGCCTTGGCCCATGCGGCGGGGTCGTCCATGGCGGCGCCCCACGCCTGGAGCAAGAGCGGCGACCAATCCGTCGGCTTCCGGTCGCGCACTTCCAGCGCCAGGGCAGGCGGATGTGGGAAACTGCCCTCAAAAGCGTGGTGGGGCATGGCGGTCTCCCCACCCACCGTGAGCGTGCGTGTGCGCGTGCCACCCTGCTCGCGCGTCGCCCCCAGCGTGACCTCGCGCACCGTGCCGGACCACTTCTCTTTCGGAATCTCCACGGCCATAGGGACGTCTCCCCTCTCTTGGAAGTACAGGAACTCGGTCAGAGTTCAGCGATCAGCTGTCTGCCCACAGCTTAAAGCATACAGCCGTCTGTCGCGATTTGCTTCCGCCGGATGGGCTCCCGGCTGAGTCCGGAAAGCCGTTGGCGGACTGCTCGTACGCTACATCATCGGCGGCATTTCAAGCGCCGGATGGTGTTTCTCCGTGATATAGGCGACGGTCCCCTCGACGTCAGTGGCAGACCGCTCATCGCAGATCTTGTCGATCAGATCCGGGTCGCCCTCGCGCTCTGCGACCAGCTTGAGTTGCTCGGCCATCTGCTCCTTGAGCACCGAGGACATCCACACCACGCGCTTGAATCCGCCATCGGCTGAGATGAACTTCGGGCTGAGGATGCGGGTTCTCCATGATCGAGTACATCGTGACCTCGGTGACCTGCTGGTGGCTGGCCTGATATGCGAATTCATTCACCCCGGCATAGTAGCCCTTGACGGTGTCCGAGCAGCTCCCCTTCTTGATCGGCTGGTTCGGCCCCGTGGGGTTGATCTGGTTGGAGGCCTTGCAGTCCAGCCAGTTGTACGCGCCGCACAGCCCCAGCCGCTCGGGGCTGACGATGCACACGTGGTTCGGGGCGAACGATTGGCACAACGTGCACGAGTAGAAGATGTCGACGCTCTCGTCGGTCATCGAGCCGAGGCGCACGTTGCGCTCCTCGTACGCCGCCCGTGCCTTCTCCAGCCACTCGGCATGCAGCTTGGGATCGGTGACGATCGTGACCTGCACCTTGTCCACGATGCTGCCGAAATCGGCGTGAAAGCGGGCGTGAAGGATTTCGCCGAAGTGCTTGAGGTTGAAGCCCTTCTCGGTCGCCGCGGTGCTGATGCGGATCCAGGCGATGTCGCGCTGGCCGATATGCTGGATGGTCGAGGCGCCGTTGATGAAGTAGTGGATCTGGCGCTCGAGCACCGGCTCGAAGTCCTTCTCCATCTTGCGTCCCGCGACCTGGACCAGGATGCCCATGTCCATGGCGCCCTGCGGCTCGACGGCGTCGAAGGTCGGGCCAACAATCTCGATCTTGCCGTCGTCGATCTTGTCCAGGTCCCCCATGAACAGGTACTCGAAGGCGCGGCTCTTCTTGCCG
>JAPLGR010000190.1 GCA_026390045.1 Chloroflexota bacterium
GATCCCGCTCGCCGTCACCTCTTCGCCCTCGAGAGGCTTGACCACGAGCCGGTCGCCGAGCGGCTTCAGCTTGAGTGCCATGCGAAACCCTCCTGCTTGCGTTGGATTTGGATTGATTTGGTAAGATTTGCCCCGAAGGGCCCTGGCACTCTACTACATAGAGTGCCAATCCCTAGTTTAGCCAAACCTTCGGGGCTTGTCAAGGGGTTGGGCTTGGTTTCGGTGTCGCTTCTGCTCCGGCGGCTGCGGAGGCAGCGCACAGGTCCCGGTTGTCGACCACGATCTGCATGATGGTCGGGTCACCGGCATAGGCGTCGGCCAGGGCCTGCAGGATGCGCTCCGCCTCGTCGCATTTTCCGTTGTAGGCCAGCACCGAACCGTAGGTGTAGTACGCCTCGAGCGAGCTGTCGCTGAGCGACTGGCCGGCGATCTCCTGGCCGTGTTGCAGCCCCACCGGGTCATTGGGGTCGTCCGGGTCGCAGGCGGCGATGTTCAGCTCACAAATCCGCACCCGCGTCTCCTCAGCGCTGCACCCGTCGACGGCGCAGCGCAGGACCTGCTCGGAGCTCTCGTAATTGCGGGCCCTGTAGTAGACAACCCCCAGCAAGCCCCAGTAGCCGGCATTGCCCTCGTCGATCAGCAATGCCTTCTCCATGTTGCGGGCGGCGATGAAGAACTCGCCCATCTGCATGTAGGTGCGGGCGATGGCCTGGTAGGGCCCCGGGTCCTGTATGCCCAATTGCTTGTTGATCCTGACTGCGCGGTCAAAGTACTCCAGCGCCGCCTCTTCATCTTCGAGCCGCCGGTAGTTGGCGCCGATCTGGATGTACAGGAAGGTGAGGTTGGGGTTGATCTCGGCGGCCAGCAGGTACTCATCGATCGACTGCCGGTACAGGGCAGTGGACTGCCAGACGGCCCCCGCAACACGGTGGACATCCATGCTGTCGGGCGCAAGCGCCACCGCGGTGCTCACTTTGTCCTGCGCCTCGACAAAGCGCTGTTGGTCAACCAACACCTCCGCCTGAAAGGCGGCCGCCAGCGCCCAGATGGAGGTGTTGGGTGTGGCCAGTTGGGATGCGCGCACAGCGGCGTTCAGCCCCTCGGTCAGGAAACCTTCGCGCGTCGCTCCTGTTTCCTCGGTCGCCGACCAGTCGTAGGCAAAAGCGCGGATAGCGTGCGCGTAGGCGCTGTCAGGGTTGGCCGCGACGGCAGCGTCGGCCGAGGCGCGCGCCTCGGTCAGCTGTGCCGCCCGCTCCGCGGCCGAGGCGAGCTGCGCGCTGTAGTAGGTCTGAATGCGGGCCAGCTCGGCCAGCAATTGTGAGTCCTCAGGCACCAGCGCCACCGCCTGCTGGTAGGCTTCGATCGCCCGCGCCAGGTCACCAGCCGAGAAGTAGGTCTTGCCCTCCTCAGCGAAGGACTGGGCGGTGCGTGTCGGTGTCGGGTCCGGCAGGAAGAGCGGTTGGATGTCGCGCGTGACATACCGCAGGTAGAGAACGAGGAGGCCCAGACCGATCAGGATGAGCCAGCCGCCCATCCGGCGCAGCCCGGAGCGGCGATCCTCTCGGCCGAACGGCATCTGCTGTCCGCTGAGCTGCATGGCGGGATCCTAGGGCGTGGGAGTCTCGCCCGGGCGCGGCGTGGCCGTGGGCTGCAGCACGCCACACAGGACCATTCCCTGAGTGACGTTCTCAACCGCCACGGTGTCGTCGCGCACCTCGGCCAGCAGGGCTTGGAAGATCTCCACCGCCTGACCGCACTGGCCGGTCTTCGCCAGCGCCAGTCCGTATGTCCAGTAGAACTCAACCGTCGAGGACCGCGCCGCGTCCCACGGCACGGCTTGCACCACGACACCCTGATCGGTTGTCCCGCCCCGCACCGCGAGTTCGAGCTCGATCACCGCCTGGTCGAGGTCGTTGTTCTTGTAGTACATCCGCCCGAGGTCGCCGTGCAGGCGAGGGTCCGCTGGTTTCAGGCCGACAGCTGTCTCCGCGTACTGGGAGGCTTTGCCGAAGTCTCCAACCCGGGCATAGGCTTGGGCGATCAGCTGCAGAGGCTGGACGGAGGTCGGCATCAACTGGGAGGCCTGCAGGTAGGAGCTGATCGCGCTATTGGTGTCCCCCTGGTTCAGCAGCATGTTGCCCATACTGATGTGGAGGATCGCCAGGTTGGGGTTGATGCGCAGAGCGGTCTCGTAGGAAAGCATGGCATCCTGGTAGTTGGCCGTCGACTCCCAGACGTAGCCGAGTGCGCGGTGCGCCTCCAGCAGATTCGGGTCGATCTGCACTGCGCGCTGGGCCGCGTCGAGCGCTTCCTTGTAGTTCTCCGGGCTGCTGTCCATCAGGATCTCAGCCAGGTAGGCCTGGGCCAGCGCCGAGTTGGGATCGATCTGGATGGCCTTGTTGATCTCCTCGAGGGCCTTGGTGAGATTCTCCTCGCCGCCCTGGAAGTCAAGCGCCCACGCGTAGACGGCATGCGCCTGCGCGGAATTCGGGTCGATCAGCAGCGCGTCCTCGGCGGATCGGGCCGCGTCCTCAAGATGGCCATTGAAGACCTGCGTGCGCGCCAGCGCCACGTAGAACGCCGCCTGCTGAGGATCGATGGCGATCGCCTGAAGGTAGGCTTCTTCGGCCTGATCGAGCTTCCCGGCGGCATACAGGCTCTCCGCCTGCAAGACGAACGTCGCCGGGCTGCGCGTCGGCGTCAGGGTAGGGATGAACAAGGGCGGGACCGACGGCACAATCACGCGCTCAATGTACACGCCGGCCGCGATGAGCAGCAAGAGAATCAGGATCAACCACGGCCTTGACCGCCGCCGGCGCCTGCGCATGTTCCATTTGCTGCCGCTGAGGTACATGGCCTGACCCCGAGTCACGAGCAAAGGAAGTGCATGGTACCACCCTGGCTTCCCGAGCGTCAAGCTGCGCCCACCGAAAGAGCCTTCGATCAGGTGCGCGAGCCGTGGCCGACGTGGCTGGGGCCTCTCCTCATCCTGCGTCGATCATTCGGTGCATAGCATGAAGATGTAGCGGGTCATCTCTTCGACTCCGTTGTCGGTGAGCAAGCCGTGTTCGGGCTCAGGAGGGACTCCGGAGATGCCCGCGGTATAATCGCCCGCATGAGCGGACTGGATTCCGGATCCGAGACACAGCCCGTTGTGCCCGTGTCGCCGTCCAGCGACACGCAGCCGACCGAACCTGCTGCGAACGCAGGTCCGTCGCTCCTGCGCAGGCTGCGCTGGCCGTTCCTGCTCCTCCTGTTAGCCCTCGTGTTGGGCGGAATCAGCGGCTACCTAGTCGGAACCCGCCAGCGCGAGGCGAACCAGCGCGTGGCAATCGCAGAACGCGCCCGCGAACAGTTCGACCTGGGCATCGAGGACCTGCAGGCAGGGCACTTTGAGCTCGCTCGCCAGCGCTTTGAGTACGTGATCCGGCTGGACTCCACCTACCCCGGCGCGCCCGAGCGTCTGGCCGAAGCGCTGGTCGCCCTCGGTGCCGGTACGGCAACGCCCATGGCCCTGGCGACGCCCACTCCTAATCTGGCGCCGGTCGAGGATCTGTTCACGCAGGCCCTGGCGGCGCTTGACCAGGAGGACTGGACCACGGCCATCGATCTGCTCATCGGCCTGCGCGCCAAGGACGGCACATTCAGGGCGGTCGAGGTCGACGGCATGTTCTACAACGCCTTCCGCAACCGCGGTGTGCAGCGCATCGCCGAGGAGGGTCTGCTGGAGGAGGGCATCTACGACATGAGCCGCGCCGAGCGGTTCGCGCCGCTGGATCGCGACGCAGACAACTGGCGTTCATGGGCGGAGCTCTATCTACAGGCGGACAGCTACATGGGTTTGAACTGGGCCAAGGCGGCGCAGTACTTCGCTGAGGTCTTTGCCGTCGCACCGTACCTGCGCGGCGACGCCTACGTGAAGTACGCCACTGCTTCGCAGGAATACGGCGAGCAACTGCTGGCCGCGGATGACCCGTGCGGAGCCGAGGAGCAGTTTGGCATCTCTCTTAGCGCCTGGCTCAATCCCACACTGTTCCCGACGGCCACCGAGGCCTGGGTCAAGTGCGAGGAGTCGCAGTACATGCCGCCCACGGAGACCCCGACACCCACGGAGACTCCCACCGAGACGCCTGTCACTCCCGCCGGCTAGCAGGCCGGGCACATTCCAAGAAGGCTCCCCCAGGAACACACCCGTCAGTCCTCCAGGACAGTCTCTGCCGGGCTCTGCGCCTCGGCACATCCGGGGATAACGATCATCTAATGAACCCACCCTATGATCGTCCATTGTAGAAAGGGGAAGACGGGATGAAGTGGTCATGGAAGGTCGGCCGGTTCGCCGGGATCGACGTCTACATTCACAGCACGTTCTTCCTGCTGCTTGGTTTCATCGGGGTTGCCAACTGGCTGGCGGAGAGGAGCGTGGCAGGCACGCTGGAGGGCGTCGGGTTCATGCTGGCGCTGTTCGCCTGCGTACTGCTGCATGAATTCGGGCACGCCCTGACTGCGCGCCGCTACGGGATCAAGACGCGCGATATCACACTCCTGCCCATCGGCGGCGTCGCCCGTCTTGAGCGGATGCCGGAAGACCCGAGGCAGGAGCTGCCTGTGGCACTCTCCGGCCCGGCAGTCAACCTCGTCCTTGCCGGGGTGCTGTACCTCGCGCTGGCCAGCCAAGGGATGCTCGAGCCGATCACCAGCTTGAGCGTGTCCCAAGGGTCATTCCTCGAGCGCGTGATGATGGTGAACTTGACCCTGGCCGCTTTCAACCTGATCCCCGCATTCCCAATGGATGGCGGACGTGTCGTGCGGGCTCTGCTGGCGATGCGCTTGGAGTACACGCGGGCCACACAGATCGCCGCCGCGCTTGGACAGGGCCTGGCGCTGGTCTTTGGGTTCATCGGTCTGTTCGCAGACCCGTTCCTGATCTTCATCGCCCTCTTCGTCTGGATCGGGGCAGCCCAAGAGGCCAGTATGGCGCAGATGAAGTCAGCCTTGGGCGGCATCCCGGTGAGCCGGGCGATGGTCACGGACTTCGAGACCATCCCTGAGACCGCCCCGCTCGGCAGTGCGGTGGACATCCTGCTACGCGGGGCGCAGGAGGACTTCCCCGTCACGCGCGATGGCGAGCTGGTGGGCATCCTCGAGCGGCGCGGCCTGGTAACCGGGCTGACAAAGCACGGCCGCGACGTCCCGGTGGCGAAGGTCATGCGCACGGACTACTCGACCGTCGAGGCCGCCGGGATGCTGGAGGCCGCGCTGGTGACGATGCAGACCTGCGGCTGCGAGACGCTTCCAGTCCTGCGCGACGGACAGCTGGCGGGGCTGCTCACCAAGCACAACGTCGGCGAGTTCCTGGCTGTCCAATCGGCTCTGGAGGCCACTGCGCGAGGCTCGGCGCGCTCGCCACGGCAGCCGCCCGCCATCCCAATGCGCGCCGGCAGCTGACCCATGACCCAAGCATGGCTCATTGCCCATCAGGCCGGAGAGGATACTCCGGCCTGATGGTTTCTCCCCTCTTGGGCCCTCGAACCCCGATTCCGCCCGGGGCGTATACTCAGGTCGTCGCGCTTCTTCTCCCCCTCCCGGAGACATCCCTTGCCTGCTGATGTGTGGGCGCTGTACGAAGCCATGCTTCGCAGCCGGCTCTTCGAAACCGAAGTGAGTCAGCTGTGGGGGCGCGGCCTGATCTCGGGCGAGATGCACCTCGGCACGGGCGAGGAGGCCATCTGCGCCGGGATTGTGTCTCAGCTTCACGATGGCGATGCACTGGCGCTTGACCACCGTGCCACACCTGCCCTGCTGATGCGCGGCGTGAATCCGGTCGCGCTGCTGCGCGAGTTTCTCGGCCGGGAGGACGGGCTGTGCCGCGGCCATGGTGGGCACATGCACCTGTTCGCACCCGAGCTGCTGGCTGCCTCGACGGGCATCGTCGGCGCGACAGGACCCATGGCCGCCGGATTCGCGCTTGCGGCACAGCACCTGCGTCCCGGCTGCGTGGCGGTCGCCTTCTTCGGCGAAGGGGCGATGAACGAAGGCGCTCCGCTCGAGGCCTTGAATCTGGCCGTTGTCTGGCGCCTGCCGGTGGTATTTGTCTGCAAGGACAACGATTGGTCGATCACGACGCACTCGCCTTCCACCACCGGCGGGAATCTGGCTGACCGCGCACGCTCGTTCGGAGCGTATACCGTCGAGATCGACGGCACAGATGTGTCGGCCGTCTACGACGCGGCCGAGGCATGCCTGCAGCGCGCCCGCGCTGGCGCCGGGCCGTCCTTCATCCTGGCGCGCTGCACCCATCTTGATGGGCACTACCTGGGCGACACTCTGCTCGCGGCTGCACGCCAGCCGATGCGCGTCCTTGGCCCAATGGCACTGCCACTAGCTCGCTCAGCGCTGCAACTGCACGGAGCTGCGCTCCGCGAGCGGCTGGACGCCTTGGTGGACATCCTGACGCGCTCCCGGCGGGCAACAGCCGCCATCCGCCAGCGCGTGGATCCGCTCGACAGGGCCAGGCAGAACCTGCTGGCTGATCCCGTCCGCCTGAACAGCCTCGAGTCGCGTGTGGCAGCAGAGACACGCGCGATCGTTGAGGTCGCCCTGGAGTCGGCCTCCGGGAGCCCACAACCATGACCCGCGTGGCCTTCGCCGACGCCATCGATGAGGTGGTGGCGGAGCGCATGGCATCCGATCCGAGGATTGTCATCTTCGGGGAGGACATCCAGCTCATCCGGCGCAACCTGTATGCGCGCTTCGGTGCCCGCCGCGTGCGCAACGCGCCCATCAGTGAGGCGGCGTTCCTCGGGGCAGCCGTTGGGGCAGCCATGGCTGGCCTGCGCCCAGTGGTTGAGATCATGATGGCCGACTTCCTCACCGTGGCCGTGGACGCGCTCGCCAATCACGCCGCCAAGCTGGAGACGTTCTCCGGGGGAACCTGGAGGGCGCCTCTCGTTGTGCGCGTGGCCTGCGGCGGAGGATACGGCGACGCGGGACAGCACGAGCAAAGCCTGTGGGGCTGGCTGGCTCACATCCCGGGGCTGGCGGTCGTCGTGCCATCGAACCCGGCCGACGCCGCCGGGCTGATGCGCATGGCGCTCGATCATGACGGGCCGATCATCTTCATGGAACACAAGCTGCTGTCCGAGATCTGGCTGGAGTCGCTCGGCCGGGGAGGAAGGACGACAGTCGCATTCGATGTGCCCGCCGCCGGGGCGCGCGCCGAGCGGCTGCCACGCGAATGGATTCCGCCTGGCACCGCAGCCGTCTTGCGCGCGGGCACGGACCTGACGCTCGTCAGCCTCGGCGTGGGTGTCCACCGCGCCCTGGAGGCGGCCGAGGAGCTCGAACGCCAGGGAGTGTCCGCCGGGGTCATCGACCTACGTTCGGTGTCGCCCCTCGATATGGAGTGCCTGCGCGAGCACGTCGCCCGCACGGGCCGCGTGGTCGTCATCGACGAGGACTATCTGGGGTTCGGCTTGTCCGGCGAGATCGCTGCACGACTGCTGGAATCCGGCATCCGCCCGCGATTCGCGCGCGTCGCCACCGACGGCACCATCCCCTACGCCCGGCACCTCGAGATCGAGGCACTGCCCAACACCGCCCGCATCCTGGACGCCTGTCATCAACTCCTTGAAACCTGATCTCCATCTCGCATGCAAGCGGCGGCCTGCACCTTCCCCGCTTCCGGCGCATGCAAGGATGTGGGCTGCATCTCCTCCTGCACGCGAAGCAATCCCTCGGCCTTTCGTGTACAATGGCGGGCTCCAGGGAACCGCCGTTGTTCGAACTGACCTTCCTCGGGACCTCCGCCTCCGCCCCATCCGTCCACCGCGGCCTGTCGGCGCAGGTGGTCAGCTACCGCGAGCACCGTTTCCTGATCGACTGCGGCGAGGGCACACAGAGGCAGATCCTGCAGGCCGGGATCGGTTTCCGGCGTCTGAAACGGATCCTGATCACTCACGGCCATCTGGACCACATCCTGGGATTGGCCGGCCTGCTATCAACGTTCTCGCGATGGGAGGCGATCGAGGAGCTCGAGATCTGGGCGGGGAAGCATGCCCTCGAGCGGATCCATGACTTGCTGTTCGGCGTCGTCCTGCGCGGCGCGCGACCATCCATGCGCATCGATCTGGTGCCCGTGGAGTCCGGGACGCTGCTGGAGGAGGAGTCCTTTCGGCTTTCGGCCATCCCGGTGACCCATCGAGGCCCAGGCTGCTACGGCTTCGTCTTTGAAGAGCTTGCCCGGCGGCCCTTCCTGCCGGAACAGGCGGACCGGCTCGGCGTGCCCGCCGGCCCCCTGCGCCGCGACCTGGTGGCTGGCAAGCCGATCCATCTGCCCGATGGGCGGAAGGTCTCGCCGGACGACGTCCTCGGCCCCCTGCGCCGGGGGACGCGCCTTGTTCACATCGGCGACTGTGGGCGGACGGACGATCTGGTGGAAGGCTGCCGCGAGGCCGATGGGCTCGTGATCGAGGCCACCTACCTCGAGGTAGAGGCTGAGATGGCGCGGTCGTTCGGGCACCTGACCGCGCGCCAGGCTGCTGAATTGGCCGCCGCAGCCGGCGTCGGGCACCTGTATCTCACGCACATTTCCCGCCGCTACCGCGAGCGCGAGGTGCTCGAGGAAGCTGCGGCCGTGTTTCCGAATGTCAGCGTTGCCCGTGACTTTGATCGGATCCAGATCCGACGTTCTGACGACTGAGACAGTCCCTGGCTGCAGACACAGGAGCATGCATGGTCAAGCGTGTCGATCCAGTCAAGCGAGCAGGTGGGCCTAGACCGGCCTTCCGACAATCCCCGCCGGCGCTGGCCGAGCAGTTCCGCAAGGCGATGGCCAGCTACCCCGAGGCGCGGGTGCGAACCGTCTTCGGTTGCCCGTGCGCGTTCATCCGCGGCAACATGGTCACCGGGCTGTTCGGCGACGAGTGGTTCATTCGCCTGCCCCCCGAGCAGCGTCCAGGCCTGCTCCGCTTGAAAGGCGCTCATCCTTTTGAACCGATGCCGGGGCGCCCCCTGCGCGAGCAGGTCGTCCTGCCGGCCAGCATCGTCGGCTCCCCAGCCAAGTTGCAGGCCTACATCGAGAAGGCTGTCGTCCACGGCCGCTCGCTGCCGCCCAAAGCACACAAATCCTCCCAACCAGCCGGACCTGGTCCAGCAAAACGTTGATCTTCAGCCCAATACCACAATGGACACGCGACCAGCCCCGCGGCAGTCCGCGGGGCTGGTCATTCGGTGCCACAAGCTGCGAGGCTACGCAGCGGATCGCTGGCTGGCACCGACCACTTCGGCGCGCGCATTGGCCTCAACCAGATCGGCCAGGGTCTCCATCTGGATCGGTTTGCGAAGCAGGCCATTTCCGCCGGCCAGGCGTATGTTCTCTTCCAGGTCAAGCTCGGCTGCAGCGGTGATCACGTACACCGGCAGCCTCTCGGTGTCGGGGAGAGAGCGCAGGCGGCGCAGCGTCTCGTAGCCATCGATGCCCGGCATGGTTAGATCGAGCAGGACCAGGTCAAGGTCGGCTTTGGGTATCTGCTCCAGCGCTTCCTCGCCCGAATAGGCAGCCAGCGCATTGTGGCCAAAGATGTTCAGGGCCATCGAGAGCATCTCGACCATCGTTGGATTGTCGTCCACGATCATGACGGTTGCCACAGCTGTTCCCAGCCTTCCCGCGCCTGGATGAATAGAGTCTAGTGCCAGACTGGCGGGCAGGACCTTACAGGCGGCTTCCTTGTGGGCGGGGTGCTGGCCGTTCGTGGCCTGAAGATCCGCGCTGACCGGCTTACAGTTACCTTGCGCACCTGGTTCAGAGGGATCGATTGGCCCGCGGCGATCCGATGTTCAAGGCAATAGCCGCCACAGGCAAGGTTCGCGGCAGGCAGGTTGACCGCGGTTGGCGGCGCGGTTAGAATCGGATTCTGAGGGATGAATGCCGATCTACGAGTATGCCTGTCAGGACTGCGGCGCGCAGTTTGAGGTCATCCGTCCGATGAAGGACGCCGACGCCCCCATCGGCTGCACCAAGTGCCAGGGCAAGCGAACGGGGCGCATGTTGTCAGTGTTCTATGCCCAGAGTGGCGGCCGATCCGTCGCCGGGACCAGCGGCAGCACGTGCGGTTCCTGCTCCGGCGGATCGTGCAGCAGCTGCGGCGCGCACTGACGCGATGACCTGCTGACCAAGAAGAAGGGCGCCTCCCGGCGCCTTTCTGATTCCCATCGCCCCAACTCGATTGCTCGAGCACTTGTTCCTACCGGACGCGAAACCCCTGGAACTCGCCTGTCGCCGTTTCCGGCAGGACCTCCACGTGATCGACGTGTCCGCCTCGGGGCCCCTCCCGACACCAGGCAAGCATGCGCTCGACGACCGATTCGTCGCCTTCGATCACAGCCTCCACGCGGCCATCCGGCATGTTGCGGACCCAGCCTGTCGCGCCTGAGCGCATCGCCTCCTGCAGCGTGTAGTAGCGGAAGCTCACGCCCTGCACAATCCCACTGATGTAGACATGAACGCGTTTCACAGGCTCATCCATGGGTTGACTCTCGGGATCTCCTGGGCGCCAGGAGTCTACGGCGTCTCCGGCTACGGCGCCAGACTGAGCAGACCGGCGCGGGTCAAACAGATGGCCCAGTACTTCCACCTCGACCGCCGCGAAGACAGCCAGCGCAATCAGAACAGGAATCGGGAGAGTGTCAGCAGGCATGCGCGCCTCACCCGCGGGAGCCTCCGACAGGTCCTATATGATAACTTTGACCCACTAAGGAGAGTCGGGGCATTTCATCACAAGGAGGGACGCGAAATCGAGCTGGCGAAGGTTGACAAGGTCCTGCACGTCATGCATTATCGAGGTGGGAGCGGCCTGCAAGCCGCGCGTCCTTCATCCGCCATCCCCAGCCTGCCGGTAACAGGAATGGATGGGGAACCACGCGCGCGAAAGGGTGTGATGCGTCGCCTTGGTGCTGGCCTCCATCGAGCACTGATCGCCTGCCTGGTGCTGGCGGCCACAGGCTGCGCCTCGCGCGGCCCGTCAGGGACCACCGTCCGCGTCGCGTACTTTCCCAATCTCACCCACAGCCAGGCGCTGATCGGCCTTGCTCGCGGCGATTTTGCCGAGGCGCTCGGCCCGCAGGTCCAGATCGACGCCAAAGCGTTTAACGCTGGCCCATCGGTGATCGAGGCGCTCTTCGCCGGCGAGATTGACCTGGCCTACATCGGTCCCAATCCAGCTGTGAACGGATACGTCCGCAGTCAGGGTGAGGCGCTGCGCGTGATCGCCGGCGCCACGAGCGGCGGTGCCGCCTTCATCATTCGCCCTGAGGCGGGCATCGCATCGGCGGACGACTTGAGCGGTAAGCGCATCGCCACCCCTCAACTCGGCAACACACAGGACGTTGCCCTGCGGGCGTATCTCGCGCGCAACCAGCTCGCCCCGGCGGAGAAGGGCGGCACGGTCCAGGTGATCCCGACCGACAACCCGCAGATCCTGGATCTGTTCCGCCGTGGCGAGATCGACGGCGCCTGGGTGCCCGAACCATGGGCGACTCGCCTGATCGTTGAAGGCGGCGGCGAGCTGTTCATCGACGAGCGAGCACTCTGGCCAGAGGGCCAGTTCACCACCGCCCTGGTGATCGTGCGCACCGAGTTCCTGGAGCAGCACCCGGACCTCGTGCAGGATTGGCTGCGGGCACACGTGAACCTCACGCTGTGGGAACAGTCGAATCCGGACGAGGCCAAGCGCCTGGCCAACGAAGAGATCGCCCGCATCACCAGCCAGGCACTGCCGGTGGCTGTATTGGACGGCGCGTGGTCCCGCCAGACCGTCACGTACGATCCGCTGACCGACACGATCCTCGCCTCCGCCCATGCTGCCTATGCCGCCGGTTATCTCGACGCCGAGCCGGACTTGAGCGGACTGATTGACCTCGCCCCACTGAACCGCACCCTCGTTGAGCTCGGACTGCCTGAGCTTCCATGACCTCCCCGGCCGCCCCGCTCCCGTGGAAGCTCGACTTGCGTGGAGTGTGCAAGGCCTTCCGCACCTCCCGCGGTGAGCTGCACGCACTCCGAGATCTTGGTTTCCGCATGGCGGCCGGAGAGTTCGTCTGCCTGCTGGGGCCTTCCGGGTGCGGAAAGACGACCGCGCTCAACATCATCGCCGGATTGGAGCAGGCGGACCGAGGTGATGTTCTGATTGACGGACGGCCCGTCGCCGGGCCGGGCCCAGATCGCGTGGTCATCTTCCAGGAGGCCGCGCTCTTTCCCTGGTTGACCGTTCGAGACAACGTCGCCTTCGGGCTGGCAGCGCGGGGCATGCCCCGGCGTGAGCGCCATCGCCTAGCCGAAGCTCAGCTGGAGACGGTCAACCTGCGCGAGTTCGCCGCTGCTTCGGTTCACGAGCTTTCCGGCGGGATGAAACAGCGCGTCGCCCTGGCGCGGGCCCTGGCACTCAATCCGCAGGTCCTGCTCATGGATGAGCCGTTCGCCGCGCTGGACGCACAGGCCCGCGAGAGCCTTCACCTTGAGCTGCAATCCCTCTGGTCCTCGACGCACAAGACCATCGTGTTCGTCACCCACAACGTACGCGAGGCGCTGGTCCTCGGCGACCGAGTCCTAGTACTCTCGGCGCGCCCCGGCCACATCAAGAGCGAGTTCCGATGCGACCTGCCCCGGCCGAGGTCGATGGAAAGCCATATGCTCATCGATAGTGCCCAGGCCGTTCTGGCCGACCTACGAAGCGAGCTGCAGGCAGCCCAGGAGGATGTCCACCGTGACTGGCTGGCGCCTTAAGCTCGTATTCTTCGCAGGGCTGCTCCTGCTGTGGGAGGGGCTTGTGCGGCTGCACCTGTGGCCGTCGTACATCTTCCCCTCCCCGCTCACGGTGGGTCAGTCGCTGCTCAACGGCATTGCCGATGGCGTCATCCCTCTGGCCATTCTGACGAGCCTGCGGCGGCTACTGCTGGCTTACGCCATCTCCCTGCTGATCGGAATCCCACTCGGCCTGCTTCTGGGCCGGACGCCGCTTCTGCAGGAAACGCTGGGCACGATTGTCCTGGGTTTGCAGGCGCTGCCCAGCATCTGCTGGCTGCCGCTGGCGCTCCTGTGGTTTGGCCTCTCGGAGACCGCCATCACCTTCGTCGTCGTGATGGGCGCCGTCCTGTCGATCACGCTCTCGACCGCCGATGGGGTGCGCAACACGCCTCCCCTCTACCTGCGCGCTGCCCGGACGATGGGCGCCCGCGGCTGGCGTTTGTACACCGCGGTCATCCTTCCCTCGACGCTCCCCGCCATCCTGTCTGGCATGAAGCTGGGTTGGTCCTTCGCCTGGCGGTCGTTGATGGCCGCGGAGCTGATCTACATCACCACGGGACTGGGTCAAGTGCTGACGCTGGGGCGCGAGCTGAACGACATGGCCCGCGTGCTATCTGTGATGCTCGTGATCATCTCCATCGGGCTGCTTGCCGACTATGCCGTCTTCCGCCCGGCAGAGCTGCGGATACGCCAGCGATGGGGGTTGCACGCAGGCGCCTGAGGCCAGCGCGCCTTCTCCGGTCGGCCGAATCGAGTAGGGAGGATGGGTTGCCCATCCTCCCTCTCACACCACCGGACATGCGGGTCCGCATCCGGCGGTTCGTCGAGGAATGTGCATTAGGTGGTGGTAGTACTCGGTGAGG
>JAPLGR010000703.1 GCA_026390045.1 Chloroflexota bacterium
GAGTCGAACACGCGGCCCTCGCGCCGGAAGATCTCATCCCATGGCTGCGCGTTGGTCGGGATCGGCATGCACGTCCGGGTCACGCCCGGACGATCTCGTCAGGGAATGGCCCCATCATGCCGCTCACTCGCGGATCGTCAGGTGCAGTTCGCTCAGTTGCCCTGGCTCGACGAACGTCGGCGCGCCGGCCATCACATCACGCGCCGCCTGGTTCTTCGGGAAAGCGATCACCTCGCGGATATTGGTTTCCCCCGCCAGGATCATGCACAGTCGATCGATTCCCGGCGCGATCCCACCATGCGGCGGCGTTCCGTACTCGAATGCCTCCAGCATGTGGCCAAAGCGCTCCTGCGTCACCTCGGGCTTCAGCCCGATCAACGCAAAGACCTTCTCCTGCAATGCCCGATCATGGATGCGGATGCTCCCCCCGCCCACCTCATGGTCGTTGAGCACCAGGTCATACTGCTGGCCCCGCGCCTTGCCTGGATCCGTATCGAGCAGGGGGATGTCCTCCGGCATAGGAGCCGTGAAGATGTGGTGGCTCGGATCCCACCGCTTCTCCTCTTCGCTCCAGTTGAAGAACGGGAAGTCCACCACCCAGCAGAAGGCAAGGGTGTTCGGATCGCGCAGGCCCAACCGATCACCCAGATGGACCCGCAGGCGTCCCAGCGATTCGAAGACCACCGCGGGCTTGTCAGCGACGAACAGCAGCAGGTCGCCCAGCTCCGCCTGCATTCGCTCCAGGAGGCGGGAGGTCCATTCGGGGGTGAGGAACTTGGCGAAGGTGGAGCGATGCTCTCCCGAGGCCTCGACCGCAAGATAGGCGAGCCCTCGAGCGCCAAACGTGGCGACGAACTGCGTCAGCTCGTCGATCTCCTTGCGGCTGTATGCGCCGCAGCCTTTGGCGTTGATCCCGCGCACTGCCCCGCCCGAGGCGATCGCCTTCTCAAACACCTGGAAGCCGCATCCGGCAGCCATGTCGGAGATGTCCCTCAGCTCTAGCTCGAACCGGATGTCCGGATTGTCCTTGCCGTAGCGGGCCATCACTTCGGCGTAAGTGAAGCGCGGCCAGGGTTTCGCCAGAAGCTTCTTCCCGGGCACCAGTGTCTCCACCAGTTCGGTGAACAAGCCTTCTGCCAGGCCCATGATGTCCTCACGCTGGACGAAGGACATCTCCAGGTCGAGCTGCGTGAATTCCGGCTGGCGGTCGCCCCGCTGGTCCTCATCCCGGAAGCAGCGGGCAATCTGAAAGTAGCGCTCCACGCCTGCAACCATCAACAGCTGCTTGAGCTGCTGCGGGGACTGCGGCAGCGCGTAGAACTCGCCGGGATACAGGCGCGACGGTACCAGGTAGTCGCGGGCGCCTTCCGGCGTCGTCTTGAACAGGATCGGCGTCTCGATCTCCCAGAAGCCGCGGCCATCGAGATAGTCGCGGATGAACTTGACGATTCGGTGGCGTAGCTCGAGCTTGCCCTGCATCCGCTCCCGCCGCAGATCCAGGTAGCGGTACTTGAGGCGCGTCATCTCATCGACGTCCGTTTCCTCATTGAGGGGAAAAGGAGGCGTTCGGGCAGGGTTGAGAACGGTCAGAGCCCCGACTTCAACCTCAATCTCGCCCGTGGGAAGCTGCGGATTCTCCATCCCTGCCGGCCGCCGTCGGACCTTGCCCTCCACCTGCAAGACCCACTCCGACCTGACTGCCTCGGCCGCGGCATGGGCAGCGGGGGAGATCTCCGGATTGGCGACAACCTGCACCAGGCCAGAGCGATCCCGCAGATCAAGGAACGTGACGCCGCCGTGATCGCGGCGCCGATGGACCCAGCCGGCCAGCATCACCGTCTGTCCCACATGCGCCGCGCGCAACTCGCCGCACGAGATGGTCTTGTACATGCGTCCTCCGCCTGGAAGCAACGCGCCGCCCGGTCGTGGGTACAGCGGGCGGCGGGTCAGGTCGGTGCGGGTGGCTCAGGCTGCCAGACGACCTTCCGCCGGGTGGTCCTCAGCATTCACGTCCGGTGGATTGGGGCTGGTCATCGGAGCCGCGTCCATCATCCAGGCTATGCGGCGATTATAGCACGCGTCACCCACGCGACGTCATGGCGACGCCCGAAGGGCCGTGGCATTCTCCGCACCCATGAGATCCCCTTGAGGCTGGCCGGTCGTCACGGGAGGCTGCTGCGTCGGGCTTCGCCCTGCTCGCAAGGACTGGGGAGTCATTCCGCGGCGCCTTGCGGACTACTCGAGCGACCGCAGCTGCGCCAGATCCTCCGGCGTATCGACGTCGAGGGTGATTGAGTCGTCCCAGTGGATGCCGGCGATCCGGAATCGCTCGAAGATCGCGCGGCCACCTTGATCGCCCTGGAGCTCCTGCAGCGCCGGGAAGGTCGACCGGTCAAACAGCACGGGATTCGCCCAGCGGTCCATCACCCGGGGGGCAACGATCGGGGTTCCCGTGCGGCGGTACTCGGTCAGGATCGCGCGCAGGACGTGATCCGTCACGAACGGAGTATCAGAGAGCAGGAAGATCGCCGCGTCAATCCCGGTACCTGCGGCATCCAGCCCAGCGCGGACGGACGTGCTCTGCCCCAGATCCCAATCGACATTCTGGACAAACAGGATCGGCAGCTCCTTCAGCGCGGCCCGGATGGCGCTCGATTCCGCCCCTCCAACGACAATGACCGGCGAGAGCCCTGCTTCCATTGCAGCCCAGGCCGCGTGCCAGACTAGGGGCTTCCCGCGCCAGCGGACCAGCTGCTTGGGCTGCTGCAAGCGCCGTGAGGCGCCTGCCGCCAGGACAATCCCGGCAACACGCCCGAACATCTCCCGCACCGGCGGCTCCTCGTTCACGCTGCCCACGATCCCGGCCTGGATGCGAGGATTGGTCAGCAGGAATCGCGCGATGGAGCGCCCGGCCTCGAGCCTGTCGGGCGTGTTGGCCTTGTTCAACAGGACTCGGACCTCGGCCCCCGGAGGAATCCCCTGGAGACCACCATCCGGGGCGCTAAGCAGGGCGGCCACGTGCTCCACCTCGATGGCGGCGCCTGGCCGCAACCCAAGGATCTGGGAGACCCGGTCCACACGGTGAACCCACTGCTCATCGAGCGGCATCCCGACGACATCCAGTCCGGCCACCGGGACCACCAGATCGACGAAGGACGGCACGATTGGTTCATGCGGCGCGGGCGCTTTGAGGGACCGGCCCCGTGCGCCATCAGCCTCAATCAGCAATGGCGCCCCCATCTGTGCTGAGGTCCGCCTGAGCGATTCGAGCGATGAGAGGTCAAGCCCAAGCCACTTGGGTTCACCTCGAGCGACACCGCGGGTGATGAGCACGGAATGGTGCTCTTCCAGCATCGCCGGGAGGGAGCTGAGCGAGGATGGGTCCTGGATGATCAGGTGCGACTCGGCCAGGGCGGCCTGGCTGAGTGCCAGCTTGGAAGTAGTCGTGATGACCACCGGGCCGTGCGGGGCGAGTTCCGCGGCCAGCCGCGCCATCGCGCTGGACTTTCCCCCTGCCCCGACAAAGGCAACGGTCCGGCGAGGCGTAACGCGGAGCGCATCAGCTAGCTGCACTCGTCTGCTCCCCAAGGCTGCGCCGGATGTCGCGGCGCGAGAGCAAGGCCTCGAGCACACCGCTGCCGATGGCCAGCGCCTTGTCGGAGATCTCCCAGCAGTAGGCCGCCTCACCGCGCGGGTCCACGTCGCCGATCTTCATGCCCGTCGTCACCGGGACCTCGCCGTGAATCAATCCTCGCAGCACACCGGCAAACGGCGCGCGCACTTCGTATCCCGCGATCTCCGCAACGAGCTGCCCTTCCGCCAGCCGGGCGCCGATCTCCTCTCGGGGATCCACGTGCCCGTCCGCCGGGGCTCTCAGGACGCGCCGAGCGGCCTGCCCGCCCACCTCTCCCGGCAAGCGCGTGTCGGCCTCAGCCGGGCCCTTCCAGATAACCCGCCCCAGACGATGGCCGCGCTTCGTTTCGATCACGGCGTGGCAGTCCTCGCCAGCGACGAAACCGGGCCCGAGCCCGATCACGAACGCGGCCGCGTGGCAGCCCAACTCATTGGGACGCTTGCGCATACGCGCATCCACCAGCGCGACAGGATGCAGGTCCTCCAGCGATTCGGCCTCGGGGTCGATCAGCACCGGGATGACCCCGCGCGCGATCTCGTCCAGCGCCCGCGCCGGCGAACCCACGCGACGGGCCGTCAGATCCTCCACGGCCGTCTCGCCGCGGTAGACCGCCTCGGCCAGCGCGACGGTCCGCCGGATGGCCTGCGGTTGATGGAGCTCGGTGACGGCAACCGCGAATCCGGAGCGCGCCAGGCGCGCGGCCACCCCGGTGGCCAGATCGCCGCCGCCCCGAATCACCACGAGCGGGGCCGAGCGGGTCATTCGCCGCGCGCCTCCTTGAGACGCCGCTGGACGCGTTCCGGCGTCAGCGGAAAGGTGTTGAACCAGATGCCAACCGCGTCGCGCACCGCTGCCACCACAGCAGGCGCCAGCGGAAGGAACGGCATCTCAGCCATCCCGCGTGCGCCGAACGGGCCGCGCGGATCGGGATACTCGAGGATCAATGAGTCAACCTGGTGCGGCACGTCCAGGATCGTCGGGATCAAGTACGTTGAGAGGTGCGGCGTGACGACACGGCCATCCTTCTGGATGAAGTCCTCCAGGATTGCGTAGCCGCTCGCCTGAACGACCCCGCCTTCGATCTGACCCTGCACCAGCTGAGGGTTGATCGCATTGCCCACATCGTCCGCACACACAACGTTCAGCAGCCGGACCTGGCCGGTCTCGGTGTCCACCTCCACCGTTGCTGCCTCCGCCACGTAGCCATAAGAGAAGTTGGGATCGCACTTGCCGGTCTCCGGATCGAACTTCGATGTCTTGGGGGGACGATAGGTATAGGTGGCGATGGCCGGGCGCTCTTCCGCGTTCCACTTGGCGAGCGCCGCATCCGCCGCCCCGCGGATCGAGTTTCCAGACATGAAGGTCAGTCGCGAGGCGGAAGCCGAACCCGAATCGGAGGTGAAAGCGGTATCTGACGCGACGAGCTCGACCCTGTCCACCGGGACGCCGAGAGCATCGGCGGTCATCTGGGTCATCACGGTGTGGGAGCCCTGCCCGACATCCGCGCCAGCGTGATGAAGGACAACGCGCTCGATCTCCACCTTCCCGTGAAGCTCAATAGTCGCCGTGCATTGCTCCGGTGCACCGAACGAAAATCCAACGTTCTTGAAGCTGCACGCGATGCCCAGCCCGCGTCGGAGGTGTGGCTCTGCTGG